>CAZCXQ010000015.1:0-23802 GCA_964502655.1 uncultured Sphingorhabdus sp. | reverse complement strand
ACGCAATAGGTCATGCTGGTGCAATCACGCCTGTGCCGGGCGGCGTTGGCCCCATGACTATTGCGTGCTTGTTGCGCAACACGTTGGTCGCCGCGCATCGTCGTGCAGGGATCATAGTGCCGGAAGGAATATGACGTCATGAAACCCGTTTTCGCCCTGATACTTGCTGCGGCGTTGACGGGTTGCGCCGCTGGCCCGAGCCCAGAGTTTCGCACGTTTCAACCCAAGATTGCCAATCCAAGTGCGATCATCGCCGCGGACATCGCGTTTAACCAACTTGCCCAGCAAAAGGGCCAGTGGACCGCATTTCGCGAAACGGCTGCAAAAGATGCGGTGATGTTTGTGCCGCAACCTGTGGTCGCGTCCGAATGGTTGAAAGGCAAGGCCGATCCGGTGGCATCGGTGAAGTGGCAACCGCATAAGGCATTTATGTCCTGCGACGGCAAAACCGGGGTTACGACGGGTGCATGGCAACGGCCCGATGGCGCGACTGGCTATTTCACCACCGTGTGGGAATTTGTCGAAACGAACAATCGCGGCGATGGCGAATGGAAATGGGTGCTGGATCATGGCGACGCCCTCACCACGCCGCGCATGGCGAAGGAAATGATTGAGACTAAGGTCGCGAGCTGCAAGGGCCGTGCGCCCGCGACGCTGGTGGCACCACCCGAGGGCGCAAAAATGAAGATCGGTTACGCGCGGGATCAGTCACTAAGCTATAGTTGGATCGTGCACCCAAATGGCGCGCGGACCATTGAAATCAAATTGTGGAACGGTGAAGCGTCGGAGACCGTGGTTACCGATCAGGTTGCTGCTGAGTTATGATGGACCTGTTCCTCTCGGCCTTCATCACATTTTTCGTGGTGATCGATCCTCCGGGATGCGCGCCAATTTATGCGAGCCTGACCAAAGGCGCAAATGCCGCGCAGCGCCGCAATATGGCGTTTCGTGCGGTCATCGTCGCGTCGGGCATATTGCTGGTGTTTGCGTTGTTCGGCGAACAATTGCTGTCCGCATTGCACATTGAACTGAACAGCTTCCGAATCGCTGGCGGCATCATGCTGTTCCTCATCGCCATCGACATGGTTTTTGAAAAGCGCACGGAACGCCGCGAAGAACGCGCGCAGAAAATCCTCGAGACCCCCGAAATAGAAGACGTCTCGGTCTTTCCCATGGCCATGCCAATGATTGCAGGGCCAGGGTCGATCGCATCGGTCATGCTGTTGATGTCGCAAAATAGCGGCATGGATCGCGCCAGCGTAATTCTTGCCGCGCTTGCCACTGTGTTGGTGCTCACCTTGCTCGCGCTTCTCGCTGCTGGCCCGATCATGCGGGTACTTGGAGCCAATGCAGAGGCGGTCATCACGCGGCTTCTTGGCGTGCTTCTCGGCGCACTTGCGGCGCAGTTTGTTATTGATGGATTGCGCGCAAGCTTTGTTGGCTGATTATTGCAGCGTTACCCGGTCGTCCGATCCGTCATGCCGTCCGAAAAATTGCATCAGTTGGACGATCATATCTGCGCGGTCTGACAATCCCCGTGCCTCCAACAATGCCTGTTTCGCGGCATAGTCAAACGGCGCGATTTGGGCGATGGCATTGACCAGCGAATAATCATCCAGCTGCGATACTGCGCTCCAATCGACACTATAGCCCTGCGCTTCGGCAAAGCGGCGCGATTCGATTTCGAGTGAGGCACGTTCCGCCAGCGATAGGGCATCGCCAATTTCGTCTTCCTCCCACAGCTCGGCTTCGACCTGCCGAAAGCTGGTAGTGACATTCAGCTCATTGACGATCGAAAAGCGCTGCACGCCTTCCAGAATGATATTGTACCTGCCATCGTCGAGCGCCTCGACATCGTGGATGCGCGCAAGACAGCCGACGGTGAACAGCGGCGGGTTGGTGCCCTGTCCCTTTGGCTGGATCATGCCGATTTTGCGGTCGCGCGCCAGCGAATCGCCAACAAGGTCACGGTAGCGTGGTTCAAAAATATGCAGGGGCAATTGCATACCCGGAAAAATAATGGCCCCGGTGAGCGGGAAAATCGAGATACGGCGCGTGGTCATCCGAACAAGATCGCAGACAATTTGCGGCGTGTTGCCGACACCCATGGGTCCTCAAGACCGATGACGGCAAATATTTCCAAAAGCCGCGCCTTTGCCGCGCCTTCATTCCATTCGCGGTCCGCTGCAATGATATGCAGCAGGGCCTCGGCGGCGCCATCGCGGTCACCAGCGGCCATTAACGCATTTGCGAGATCAAGCCGCGCTTGATGGTCGTCGGGTGCGGCATCCACGGCTGCTTTCAAACCTGCCAGTTCCTCGGGCGGGACAGCAGCGGCGGCAATGCTCAATATCGATCCCGCCTTTTCGAGCGCAGGATCGGCGCGCAGCTCTTTACTCAGGCTGTCATAAACCGCCTGCGCCTCTTCCACACGGCCAATAGCGGCCAGAGTCCGGATAAGGCCCGACAATGCCGCAGGATGCTCGGGCGATATCGTTAGCGCCTCTGCAAACAGCCCATAAGCCTGCTCGGCATCATCATGCGCCAAACGATCTTCAGCAGCTTCCATCAGCGGCAAGAGGGCCGCTGTGGGGTCATCCGCAACCGGCCCTGCCGATATGGGCAATTTTTCAAGCAGCTGGTCCAGCATTTGTTTCAACTGCGGTTCTGTACGTGCTGGCGACAGGTCCGCAATGGGCTGTCCCTGAAAAATGGCATAGACGGTGGGAATCGAACGCACCTGAAACTGCGACGCGATGAACTTATTTTCGTCGACATTGACCTTGGCCAACACGACGCCGCGATCTGCATATTCTGCCGCAACCTTTTCTAATATTGGCGTCAACTGCTTGCATGGGCCGCACCATTCGGCCCAGAAATCCAGAATCACCAATTTATCCATCGACGGCGTAACTACGTCGTTCCGGAATTGCTCAACGGCTTTTTGCTCGTCGGTGGTAAGGCCCATCGTCGCCACTTCATTCTCCATTCAACAGGATTCGTATCGCCCCTATGTGGGCAAAGAGATGGGTTTCACAATAGAGGCATTACCCCAGTTTTCGTAAAAAGCCGATATTTGGGGCTTGCAGGGGAATATACCCCATGCTAACGGCGCGCCTCACCCGTCAGGATTTCAAGAACCTGACCGCCAGAGCGGGCGTAGCTCAGGGGTAGAGCACAACCTTGCCAAGGTTGGGGTCGAGGGTTCGAATCCCTTCGCCCGCTCCAATATTTCAATGCTTTAGGCGATGTAGCCTTCGCTGCTGCAGGTGACACTAAGTCTAATTAGAACAGTCATCCACAAATTTCGGAAATGCATCGTTTTAGTGAATCCTAAAAGGGATGTGGCCGGGTTAAATGACGACAATTCCCAAGCTCCACAGCTATGCTGCGCGTAAAAACGGATGAGCAGCTCATCCGTACGGTGAGCCTGGTCCGACAGGCAGGGTTGAAAATTGTCGCAGGCCAAAGCTGTCGGCTTGCACTCACTAACATTATGCTTATCATGGTTAATTAAGGAGAAAATTCGCGCTAACAGGCGAAAGATAACTGCAGCGTGTAGCTTACAACGGGGGGGATTTTTGATGAACGATTCATTTCGCGCGGCTCAGCTTGGGCGGTTCTTGCTTGCCGGTTCCGCTCTATCGGTTGCGTTGGCAACCGCGCAGGTGGCTGCTGCGCAGACAATGTCTGCGCCAATCGCCGAGGATGCTGATGGCACCGAAATTATTGTTACGGCGCAAAAGCGCGAACAGAAGTTGCAAGACATAGGCATCGCAATTTCGGTTTTGAGCAAGGACGACCTTGATAACCGTAATATCACAAACGCTACTGACGTTGTTTCGGCGATCCCGAACCTGAAATATAATGCGTATTCCTCATCGCAGGTTGTCTTCAATATGCGCGGTGTGTCGCAGAACGACTATGGGGACCAGCAAGAGCCGCCAGTTGCCGTCTATCAGGATGATTCCTACGCCAGTTCGATCACAACGGCGAGTTTCCCGATCTTCGATCTGGCACGGGTGGAAGCTTTGCGCGGTCCACAGGGGACGCTTTTCGGGCGGAACGCCACCGGCGGCGCCGTGCAATTTATTTCCAGCCAACCGACTGACGTCTTGGATGGCTATGTCCGCTTAACTTATGGTCGTTACAACCAGACGCAGGTTGAAGGGGCCATGTCGGGACCATTGAGCGATGTTTTGAGCGCTCGCGTTTCCGGCATTTTTGATCGTGACGATGGTTATATGCAGAACATCACTCCGGGAGAGAAGGACCGGGGGGCGAACAACCACTGGGCTTTGCGGGGAATCTTCGACTATCATCCCAGCTCTGCATTTAAGGCGAAGCTGACGCTGCGTTATTCGCAGGCGGACAAGGAACGTCAGGCCGGGGTGTATAATTATGGCCCTGCCTGCCCCAATGCCCAGTTTCAGGGCGAGTTCCTCGCGCCGACGGCGACATGTTCTTATTGGGGTGTGACCGGGACGGCCGGCAATGGCTATTTCAATCCGGAAATCGCAGCGTCGCAGGGCGGCAGCCCATGGAAGACGGCTGGTACGGGCGATGCTTATGTCGACCGAAATCTGTTTGGCAGCACGCTTCGGATTGATGCTGAAGTCGGCGGCTTCGACGTGACCTCAATTTCCGATTATCAGCACGTCGATAAATTCTACATCGAAAGCGGCAATGGTCCGCCCGAAATCCCGTATGTTGAAAATGTCACGCCGGCAGCAACTGCGCCATGCCCAGCGCCAAATACGGCGCTGACATGTTACGGATCAGGCACCGTGTTCTTCCAAGATGCGAACGTGAACCAATATTCGCAGGAATTGAGGCTTTCCAAAACATCGGATCGCAATTTCCTAACGGTCGGCGCCTTTGGTATGATTATCGATGGGAAGTACAAGGCGAAGTACGCAACGCCGTTCGCTGGCTATGATCCCAGCGTGAATTTCACGCAGAAGACAACGTCTTATGCCATCTTTGCCCAGAATGAATATGAGGTCAGCGATCAGCTTAAGCTGATTGGTGGTTTGCGCTATTGGCATGATCGCAAGGTCGGGGATTACGCTGCGGTTCACACGTTGCCGCTCTACGCGCTTTCGCTTCGCTTTGGACCAAATGGCATATCCTACACCGATCTAACGGGAACCAACACGCCCGGGACATGGACTTATGGTGCCGGCACATCTGGCGTGACCATTACGCCAGATGCCGCCTCGCCTAATTTCAGCGGTGTCACCGCGCGTGCAGAGGTTGACTATAAGCCTAGCGACAATGTTTTGGTTTACGCTAGCTATAACCGTGGCTCAAAATCGGGCGGATTCACTTTTTCGACCGGAACACCGTTCCCATCACAGCTGGTCGATACGCTGAACAATCTGGCTTATCAGCCTGAGACGTTGAACGATTTTGAAGTTGGTTTGAAAACCACGCTGGCGCGAGGGACGACGTTCAATGTCGCCGCTTTCTATTACGACTATAAAAACTATCAGGCCTTTGTGCAGGTCGGGTTTACGCAGGTTGTCCGCAACCTTCCCGCCACCGTCAAAGGCATTGAAGCGGACTTCACCACGCGGCCTGCCCCGGGATTAACCCTTCAACTCGCCGGTGCCTTGCAAGACAGCGAAGTTAAGAATGTACTGCTGCCGGACGGCGTTACGGTTGTGACGCATGAACTTCCGCAAGCGCCAAAGCTCTCAGGCAGTGCCATGGCACGTTATGAATTTGCGCTGGCAGGTGGTACGGCCTCGGTTCAGGCCGATGCCATCTTCCAGAGCAAGATGTGCTTCACGGTCATGTGCGCGCCCGTGGAACGCGAAGGCGGTTATGGCGTTGCCAACGGCCGCCTTGGTTTCACTACAGCCGATGAGAAGGTCGACGTGGCTGTGTTCGTGAACAACCTCTTTAACCGTGCCTATCGCGTCTATGCTTTCGATGGTTCGCTCTATTGGGGGGATACGTTGGGCGTATATGCCAAGCCACGCACTTGGGGGCTCACGGTTCGCTATAACTTCGGCAATTGACGCGCTGAGCGCAGGAAAAATTTGGGCCAACCCCTGATCTATTTTCAGCGGTTGGTCCTGCATTCTCGGGGGGTGAAGACCGGTGGCGAGCACAGCGGCGGTAGGGAACACAGCACAGGCGGGAAGCCCAATGCAGTTGCAACGCCAACTTGATTGGAAGGATGCTTTCTGGGCGTCGAGCGGGGTGCCCGCCGGCGTTCTCCTGACCATGGGCGGCATCGCCACAATGATCGGCCAGCCCAGTTGGGTGATCTGGATCGCCTCCATCCTGATGGGCTTTATGCAGTGCTTCGTCTATGCGGAAATTGCCGGGCTTTATCCAAATAAGTCTGGCGGGGCATCGGTCTACGGCGCTGCAGGATGGCTTCCTTATGGCAAGTTCATTGCGCCGATTTCCGTGTGGTGCAATTGGCTTGCATGGTCGCCTGTGTTGGCTCTCGGGACAAGTCTTGGCGCAGGCTATGTCATGGCCAGCCTATTTCCTGCCGACGCTGCAATTCGCCAATGGCAGCTTGACCTTCTCCCGCTCGATTTCGTGCGGGAGGGACTACATCTTCGGATCAATCTTGTTTCTATCATTGCGACAGGGTTCTTGCTGCTGACTTTTGCACTGCAGCATCATGGTGCTGCACGCGCGGCGCATTTCCAAAAAATCCTTGGTATCGCCTGCATGTTGCCGCTTTTGCTTGTCGGCATAATCCCCCTAATTACGGGAGATCTACCAACCGAGAACCTGTTCCCAATCTTGCCGATGGTGCGCGATGCGGCCGGGGATATTGGTTTTGGAACATGGAATGCGGCAGGGCTCACGCTTCTGGCAGGCGCCATGTTCGGGGCGGGCTGGTCAACCTATGGTTTTGAAACAGCGGTCTGCTACACGCGTGAATTCCGTGATCCGGCAAAGGACACCGCCCGTGCGATTTTTGCATCGGGCCTTTTGTGCATGGCGATTTTCACGCTCGTGCCGCTCGTCTTTCAGGCATCGCTGGGGCTGGAGGGTATGCTTGATCCGACGATTTACGATGGATCGGGTGTTGCGAATGCGCTCGCCAAAATTTTGGGCGGAGGCGCTGTTGTCGGCAACCTACTGATCGTGATGCTGGTCCTCGCGCTGTTGTTGATTGTGATGACATCGATGATGGGCTCTTCACGCACCTTGTATCAGGCATCGGTGGATGGCTGGTTTCCACGTTACCTTTCCCGGGTCAATGCCCACGGCGCGCCAACCGCGGCGATGTGGACAGACTTGGTATTTAACATCCTGCTCCTGCTTGCATCCGATTATTTCGCGGTGCTGATGATTTCAAACGTCTGCTATTTTGTCTTCAACTTCCTCAACCTTCAGTCTGGATGGATTCACCGAATTGACCGGAGTGACTGGAACCGGCCGTATCGCTGCCCGACTTGGTTGCTCGCGACAGGGGCTGTCCTTGGTTTTGTAAATATGGCTTGGATGGGCGCCGGTGCAAATGTGTGGGGCGATGGAACCCTGCGCAACGGCCTCTTGGCTGTTTTGCTGATCATTCCCGTTTTTGCATTCCGTCATTATATTCAGGACAAAGGGCAATTTCCGACCTCAACAGGGGCCGACAATCTGGCTTTAGACGAGCCAGTTGTGGAACCGAAAGCCGGCTTCCTGCCTTATCTTGCCCTGATCGCAGCTGCAGCGACCGTTGGGCTAGCCGCCTATCTCGCGGAGTGAGAAAGCTGTCGTTCCGTTGAAGCGTCTTGGGTCATCCATTTTTTATGCGCGCCCAACACATCTGCGCCGGTTCCTCTCTTGCCTGATTGAAGGCTTCTGCCAACAACGGCCAGAGATGTACGCCGACCCGGTCGACCTAATGGCCTGCACCCGGTATCCACGCGCAGATTAGTGTGGCCAATTATGACCCAAAGACTGACATCGGCAATTGTTCTGCACAGCGACCGCTATTGATCACAACGCCTTCTGAACACATTGCACTATAAATATTCGGATCGTGTTCGGATTTTCCAAGGGGCAAATAACAATCTGATTTAGAACGGAAGTTTCATCGGACTGAATCTTGCCAAGGTTGGGGTCGAGGGTTCGAATCCCTTCGCCCGCTCCCGTTTCAAAGCTTTAGATGATAGCGCTTTTGCTGCCCAAAGCCGGCCTGACTGTCTTCAATCAAAACGATGCGTTCTGTTAAGGAATCGCACTTGGTGTCTCACGGAGTTGACCGCATTGGGTTGACGCCAGCAAGCATCATGCCCTGTCCCCTCGACAAATGCCGGTCCACAATTGGCTTATCTTCCGGATCGCGCATTTGAACGAGCAAAGTTGTGCGCGCCTCATCCGATATATTGAGGCCGGAGCCGTGGATCAGCAGATAGTTGAAGAAAATGACATCTCCGGCCTTCGCCGGGATCGGCGTTGCGTCCTCAATCGCGTAGCCTGGCAAATGCCGGTCTTCGCCAACCGGTTCTAATGGACCCAGATGGTGCGATCCGGGCACGACACGCAGGCACCCTTTCTCGATTGGCGCACCATCAAAGTGTATGATCGCTGCCGTCATCGATGTGCCTGCATGCGGGAAATAATAATAATCCTGATGCATGGGAAATGGGGAACCATTTTCGGGCGGCTTGATAAACATTTTGGTGTGATGGAGCTGCACATTTGGGCCAATGATTGCCCGTGCAACGTCCGTGAAGCGTGGGTCCGTTAGGAGCCGCGTAATCGCTGCACTTTCGAACTGGACGTCATGGCAATGGGTGATCTTCGTGCCAGAGTTGCGGACGCTGGCCCACGTTGCGTCGGGGTTTCCCAACCTTTCGGCAAGGGCGTGGATTTCGGCGCGAAACATGGCGCATTCCTCAATGCTGAACATGCCTTCGACATGAATATAGCCATGTGTAGAATAAAAATCCCGCTGGTCCTGTGTAAGAGACATGGTGGCCCTCATAACATCGTGGAAAAGAATTGCTGCTCAAGCGGCATCATCGCGGCGCCAATAGCGCAAGCGTCAACCTGCGTTTCTGAAATCATGATTTTGGGAAGCGGACGCGGTTCTGACCGCCTTGCGTCATCATATAATTCGATGGCCGGAATGATCTTCTGCGCCAAAGCATTTGGTAAACGACCGCCGAGAACGATCGCTTCGGGGTCTAAGAGCGCGGCGATAGACGAGGCGATGAGCGAAAGCGGGTCACGGGCGCGCTCGATCCATTCATCCACGCCGGGCCAGTCGACATTGAATTCGGAAAGCATCGCGGAAATGCCGCCGACTTCGACGCCATGCCGGCGCACCGATTGTAAGAGCGTTTCTAAATTGGGTTCTTGAAACATATTGCGGGGCAGAACCAGCCCGATCTCTCCGCCATTGCCATTCACACCCCGCGACAATTTATGATTGGTTATGACCCCGCCGCCAATACCCGCGGCAATGAAGACATAAACAAAATTTTGGAACACCCGTCCGGCACCAAGAAAGCTCTCGCCAATGGCGGCGGCGTTACCGTCATTTTCCACCCAAGCCGGCATGCCGAGCGCTTGGCTAAACAAGCTATCAATTTGCACCATCGCCCAGTCATCGAGCGCGCGTGGCGGATTGTACCGTGACTTGCCATCCAGACAATATCCGGAAATACCAATGCCGACGCCAGCCACGCTGTCTTTGGAAATAGCATGGGTGGCGAGAAAGCGGCTTGTTACATCGCCAAGACGTTCAAAAACGGCCTTCCGGTTCATCACCGGCATTTCCAAATAATCATAGGCAACGACGTTGCCGGAAAAGTCCATCAGCAAGACCGACATAGCGTCTGTCATCAGCGCCACACCCAGTGAATATGCATGATCTGGCGCGACTTCTATTTCAATCCGCGGCTGTCCGCGTCGCCCATTTGAACGACGATCGCCAAGCCGAAGCGCGCCGCGCAAGACCAAGTCATTTACCAAGCGCGAGACGGTTTGCTGCGATAGGCCACTTGCCTTCACTATTTCTGGCTGGGTCGCGCCATGTTGCCGCAAAACATAGCCCAAGATGCGGGATTCGCTTTCGGAAGGAAGGTGAAAGGGATTTGGTCGAATTTTCGTGCTGGCCATGGCCGCAGAATGACAAGATTTTGCTGTGTGTGCAACATACAACTCTGAATAATACCTATTGTGGGTTGTATTAATTTTGGAAACGATTACAGAACGATTCGAAATTGGGATCGAAGCGAATCCCAAATCAGAGGAGAGGTTTCATGAAAGCACGTTCCGCCCTTCGGGTGTCCATGATCAGCGTATCTTTGTTGGCGTTATCGCCGTCCATTGCCTACGCACAGTCGGCTGTGGCAGCCGAAGATGACGCGCAATCCAAAGACGAAGAGATCGTTGTCACCGGCACCAATGCCAGCCGCAGCGCCCAGAACACGCCTCTGTCGATCGCGCTCGTTGATGAAGCAGATCTCCGCACTTTTACAGGATCAGGCAGTCAGGCCGATATCTTGCAACAATTGCCTGGCCTGAAGACCGAAGGCGGCGGCGGTGAAGTTGCAACCAACTTCCGCGTCCGTGGCCTGCCTTCAGGTGGCCAGTTCGAATTTACCCCGATCAATTATGACGGCGTGACTGTGCTCAGCGCGTTCGGCCTCAATTCATCAGCATTCGACTTCTTTGCCCGTAATGATCTGGGGATTGAGCGGCTTGAATTTGTGAAAGGTGGCGTTTCGAACCTCTTTGGAGTTAGTTCGACAGCCGGCATCATCAACTATATTTCCAAGACTGGGACGGACACGCCGCACGGAACGTTCCAACTCGAAGTCGCCGAAGACAATCGCTACAGAGGCGACTTTGCCTATCAGGGCCCGTTGAGCGAAAACACATATATGGCGGTATCAGGCTTCTTCCGCTATGATGAAGGCCCAATTGATACAGGCATTCCGACCGAAGGCTTCGCCCTGCGCGGGAACATCAAGCATGAATTCGCCGATGGATCGGGATCGTTCGCCCTTTATGGCAGCTATATCGACGACCGCGCCAATTTCTATCTGCCCGTGCCGCTGGACGGCACCACACGCAAGCGGGTGAACGGCAATGATGGCAAAACGGTATTCACAACCAACTCCAGCGCTGTTGACGGCATTCGGGTAAACACCCCCGAAGGTGCGACGGAATTCCGCGCAGGAGATGGTTTCCAGACCGAGGGCGGATCGATTTATGCCGTCTTTGACAAGGAATTTGGCGATGGCTGGAAAATCAACTCCAAGCTGAAATGGTCAGATTATCAATCGGCCTCCAACTTCTTCAGCAATGGCATCGGCCCAGCTGCGCCTGAAACCCAAGCGCAGTTTTTGGCGCGCGTAGCGCCGACCGCGACCCTTAGCCAAGCCGTCTTCACTGATGTGGAAACTGGCGCAGTTCTGCCGTCAAACTACATCCTATATGCCAATGCCTTCAATGATCGTCAGCGCCCAACAAGCGATGCGACGATGGAAGTCAATTTGATCAAGAGCTTTGACACAGGGTCGCTCAATCACACCGTGACTTTAGGCGGCTTCATGTCGCGGGCGGAAGCGAACAATAATCAGCGGACCGTTCAATATCTCGGACAGTTCAACAATAACCCAAAGCTGGTCAATCTGGCGATCAACGGTCAACAATATACGGTCAACGGGATCATTCAGGCGCCTTCTGCCTATACGCAAGAAACGCGTAGCGCATTCAAGCGCGCAATTTATCTTGCTGACCAGATTGAAGCCGACCGCTGGACGCTGGACTTTGGTGCACGCGTGGAACGCGCAACGATCGAAAACCGGATCGAAGTGACGGCCAGCCGTGCAGGAACACTTGCCACCAATGCAGTGGCCGGTGCGCCGATCAATAGCATGACCTTTGGCACGGGTGCGTTCCGGAGTGGTAAGGCATCCACGACCGCATGGGCGTTTGCTGTTGGTGGCCTGTATAAGCTCACCGACAATGTGAACCTCTATGCCAATGCGTCCGCGGGTTACTTCTTCCCGCAAGCACAGGGAACAAATGGTCAGCTGAACTCCGCAAACCGCGACATCGTCTTCTTTGAGCCTGAGCCCGTCAATCAGGTTGAAGCAGGGGTTAAGGTCCGTAGCGGTGCATTCCGTGGTTATGCCGCCGCTTTCTACACCGGATTGCGTAAGCGGACCTCGGTATCGTTCGTGGGTGCAAATCTGACACCATCGTTGCTGCTGACAGAATCCGACACCTTCGGCATTGAATTGGACGGCAACTACCAGCCAACGGATTACCTGACCGTGTCGGGTAACTTTACCTATCAAGACGCCAAGTTCATGGGTGACAGCCCGACCTCCATTAACGGTAAGCGTCCTGACCGTTTGCCCAAAATGCTCGCCAACGTTGGTGCACAGGTAAACACAAATGGATTTGATGCCTCTGTATTCTGGAACCATCAAAGCAAGACGTTCCAGGATGCCAGCAACAATGTGCCGCTCTTTGCGTACAGCATTTGGAGAGCGGAAGCGGGCTACACATTTGATAGCCTGGGCGCAGAAAACAAGCTGCGGTTCAGCGTCGGCGTTTGGAACCTCCTCAACTCGCAAGGCTTAGCCGAAGGCAATCCACGCGCAGGTGCTATCCAGACCGGTGGTACAGGAGCGTATTTCAATGCACGCCCCATTCTGCCACGCCGGATCACTGCAAAATTGACTTTTGATTTCTGACAACGGCTATTTGCCAATGCGTCCGTGCCGCCGACCTTCGTTACGGCGGCACGGCGTGAGGTAAGATAGCGGAGCAGAGCAATGCGCGATATGATGGCACTTCTGACCAGCTATTTCCTTGCCGGGATATCAGCTGCTGGTGCTAAATCTACTTTGCCTGCTGTTCTGCCGCAAAGTGCACCTGTCGGCAAAACCGTAATTTTGGGTTGCGGAAAGGCTGCGGCGGAGATGGCCGATGTTGCAGCTGGTCATCTATCGGGTGCTATAACGGGTTGCGTGGTCACGCGGCACGGGCACGGCGTTGGCCGTTCAATACCGGGTGTAGCGGTTATAGAAGCGCGCCACCCGGTCCCTGATGACCAAAGCCTAGAGGCAGGGGAGCGGCTTTTGGAACTGGCATTGACTGCCGGGCAAGGCGACCGCGTTCTTTTTCTGATATCCGGGGGAGGCTCGTCATTGCTCTGTGCGCCTGCTGCCGGCATTAGCCTTGCTGAAAAACAGGCGATGACCGACCATCTGGTCCGTTCTGGTGCCCCTATACAGGATATAAATCTTGTCCGCCGCCACCTCTCGCGCGTCAAGGGCGGTCGGTTGGCCGCAGTCGCCGGCGCGCGCGGGGCGGAGCTTTTGACATATGTTATTTCTGACGTTGCCAATGACGATCCGGCGTTAATCGCATCGGGACCAAGCGTCGCTGCCGCGTTCGTTCCTGAACAAGCCATCGCCATACTGGAAGATTCAGGTTGGCACGTCGCGCCGCACATAATGGATGCGATCCATGCCAATCGTCCTCCAGACGTTCCCGTGCATCCCGTGCACATGCTGGCCACAAATTCGCACGCTCTTGATGCAGTTGCGACTTGCGCGCGGGCCGATGGCTGGAATGTCATCAATCTTGGCGAGCGGCTTACTGGGGATGCGGCAGCGACAGGCAAAGCCCACGCAATACATGCACAGGAAATGATCCAACAGCCGGGAAAGCATCTGCTTTTGTCCGGCGGCGAATTAACAGTCAGTGGCGCCCGCAAAAATGGCTGCGGCGGGCCCAATCTTGAATATCTTACGGGGCTTTTGTCCGCGCTCGACCCGTCCGCTGCAATCGAAGCATTTGCGGGCGATAGCGATGGCATTGACGGCAGTGAGGATAATGCCGGGGGCTACATAGATGCCGCATGGGCCGCGCACGCCGATTGTGCCCAAGCTTTGGCCAGTAACCGCACCTATGATCTTTTTAAATCACTGGGCGGTTTGATCATCACCGGCCCGACCCGCACCAACGTAAATGACATTCGCATGATCGCCGTGAGAGGATCTCCCCAATGACCGACCTGAACGCACAAGCACGCGACATCCTCATCCGCAATGACCGTGGCGGCTACACCGTGCCTACACATGGTCTTTATCCGTATCAGTGGAATTGGGACTCCGCCTTTGTGGCACTCGGTTTTGCGGAATTTGATCGGGATCGGGCGTGGCAAGAAATTGAAACACTGATTTCGGGCCAGTGGGATGACGGGATGATCCCGCACATTATTTTTCACAAGGATGATCCCGGCTATTTCCCCGGGCCGTCGGTTTGGGCGACGGGAAAGACGCCCGCGACCTCTGGCATAACCCAGCCCCCTGTTCTTGCCACCATTGTGCGCAAATTATGGGAAGATGAAGGGGCTGACCCGACGCACCCGCGTATGCGCCGCCTGTATGAGGCTTGCCTGAAAAGCCACCGCTGGTTCCATACATTTCGCGATCCCAAAGCGAACGGGTTGGTAATGGTGACGCACAACTGGGAAACCGGGCGTGACAACAGCAGCGAATGGGACGATGCACTGGCGCGTGTCGACACATCGCATGTCGGCGATTATCAACGCCGGGACACCGGACATGTCGATGCGGCCATGCGGCCAACGCAAAAAGAATATGACCGCTATGTCGCGATTTTGCAGTTTGGTCGCAACTGTGGCTGGAACCACCGTGAAATAGCCGAAAACGGACCATTCCGCATGATCGATGTCGGTATGTCGATGGAGTTGTTGCGCGCCAACCGTGACTTGCTGGTCATGGCAAAAGCAATCGGTGACGCAGCGGTCATTGCGGAACTTGAGGCGCGGATTGCGCTTTCAGAAAAAGGGATGGACTGGCTGTGGAACGAAGACGCAGGCGCATATTGCAGCCGTGATGCCACCACCGATGAAAGCAGCGGTCTGGTAACGAACGCCAGCTTCCTTGCATTTTATGCCGGGGTCGGAAATA
This sequence comes from uncultured Sphingorhabdus sp., assembly GCA_964502655.1. Taxonomy (GTDB): domain Bacteria; phylum Pseudomonadota; class Alphaproteobacteria; order Sphingomonadales; family Sphingomonadaceae; genus Sphingorhabdus_B. Next base: position 8,866 of record CAZCXQ010000015.1, on the reverse strand, counting down.
GCGAGCAGCGCGCCCGTTTAATCGCCGCGCTTGAACGGATCACTGGCAGCGCGACCTATCTCGTTCCAAGTCTGGAAGCGGGAAGCCGTGCATATGATCACAAGCGCTACTGGCGTGGCCCGATTTGGCTGGTCGTCAGCTATATGGTGGCACAGGGTCTTGCCGAGGCGGGCCATAATGCATGGGCCGACCGGATCTGCAGCGATAGCGCCCGCTTGATAGAAAAATCCGGATTTTATGAAAGTTTTAGCCCCGAAGATGGCAGTGGCTCCGGCGGACCAGATTTTTCATGGACGGCAGCTATGTGGCTGGCCTGGTGCAGCAAAGGGGACATGGCATGACGGAAGCACAGCGCAAAGCTGCACCCGATAATTATCCATGGATTTTGATTGGCCTGCTGTGGATGGTCTCCTTCCTCAATGCCGCAGACCGATCTATCCTAAACTCGGTCAAGCCGCTTTTGCGTGATGCATTTGACATCACGGATATTCAGTTGGGCATAATTGATACCACATTCTTTTGGACATACGCCGTCTGCGCCTTTGTTTTTGGCAGGGTTGGTGACAGCGTCCGACGCAGGAACATGATCATCTTTGGATTGATCTTTTGGAGCATGGCTACCGGAATTATGCCCTTTGCCACAGGATATGCGATGCTGTTGGGCATGCGGACACTCGTCGCCATCGGCGAGTCTACTTATTATCCGACTGCGACGGCATTGATCAGTGCATGGCACAAGCCAAGCATGCGTAGCCGTGCGCTATCTTTTCATCAGACAGCCGTATTTGCTGGCGGCGGCATTGGCGGGTGGGTCGCGGGAAAGCTGGCCGACAGTTATGGCTGGTCGGCACCATTTGTTATTTTTGCGGCGCTTGGGTTTGTCGTCATGGCCATTCTTTTCAAATTGCTGCGCGACGATGCGCCGGCAGAGGTTCGGACAAAAGAGATCAAGCGCGCTGAGCCAATTGGAGTTATCCTCAAAAATCCCGCTGCGTTGTTATTATGTGGCGTATTTTTTCTCGCGACCGCTGCGTCCTCTGCGGTGCTTAACTGGTGCAACACCTATGCGCACGACGTTCTGGGCCTGAATTTAGCGGACAGCGCGCTCGTGGGTCCAGTGATGATCACGACTGCGGGTTTTTTCTCGGTGTTGGTTGGGGGTTTCATGGCGGATAAATTCGCCGCCAAAACTTCCATCGGGCGTTTCACCGTTCTGGCCATTGGACTGACATGCGCGGCGCTGTTCCTGTTACCTTTCCCTCTGGTTACGTCGGTTCCACTGGTCGGGTTTCTGCTGTTCGCCACCAGTTTTGGCAAAGGCCTTTTTGACGGCTGCATCTACGCCGCGATGCATGATGTGATGCCCGCCGAGGCGCGCGCCACGGCCGCAGGGCTTATGACCATGCTTGGCTTTATCGGTGCTGGGATAACTACCGTCGTTTTGCCGGCAATTGCTGTGTATACGGGCCTTGCTGCTGGTTTTGCCATGATGGCCGGGCTTTATCTGGCAGCGGTCGTTGCGTTGCTTTTGGCTCGACCCATGATTGCACGCGTCATTGCCCAGCAGGAAAGTGGGGTCGCAAATGCCTAAAAAACGGCTAGTGGGCGGAATTGAATTGGGCGGCACCAAGTCATTGGTGGCGGTTGGCTATGACGATGGCACAATTTTGGAACGAACAAGCTTGCCAACGATCGCTCCGGAATATCTGATCCCTCAAATCGCCGAATTCTTTCGGTCGCATCGCGACGGGATCGGGCAGATTGAAGCGCTGGGCGTTGGCGCATTTGGCCCAATTGTCGTGGCCCCAAAGGCACAAAATTATGGCAAGTTGCTGCAGACCAACAAACCGGGATGGAGTAATTTCGATCTTGCTACAGCTATAAGCTCAGCCATTGGACTTACCCCTCATATTGTAACCGATGTCGCCTCCGCGGGAATAGCCGAGGCTGCTTTAGGGGCATTGAGAGGATATGATCTTGGCATATATCTAACGGTCGGAACCGGCATCGGGGGGGCAATCATCTGCTATGGCCAACCGCTTCCCGCGCTGCTTCATCCAGAGATCGGCCATATCGCGTTGCAAAGACATCGCAACGATGTCGCTCCCTCATGCTGCCGTTTCCACACGAGTTGCGCAGAGGGTCTCGCCGCTGGTCCAGCGATATTGGCGCGCTTTGGACAGTCACTCAGTCACTTTTCCGTTGGCAGTGCAGAGCATAACTTGATTGCCGACTATTTGGGACAGCTGTGCGCGAACCTTGTGCTCACCTTGTCGCCCCAACGCATTGTTCTGGGCGGCGGCGTGTGCAAAACCCCCGGCTTGATTGAAGCAACCCGCGCTGCAATGTTGAACCATCTGGGTGATTATGCACCAGAGGACGTTGAATCCGAATATTTTGTTTGCGAACCAGCCCTTGGTCAGGATGCGGGCATCGTCGGTGCCTTGTGCCTTGCGGAGCTTGAAAGGCCAGCGCCAGTCATTGCCTTACGGCGTGCTTAAATCAGGCGTTTTTGGCCTGACCCTAATTTTGGCGACTTAACTGCCGCGCGCGAACGTGCTGCGCGCAAGGCGGTATACCAATCCGGCAAGCCCGTCATAATTGGCACGGTGGTAAGCCGAATCGGGTGCCAATTGTGCGGTCAGGCGTTTGTGCGCCGTCCCAAGCGCATGATAAGGCACGCTGGGCAGCAAGTGGTGCAATGCGTGGTAACGCAGCCCCACAGGTGCCCAAAGCTCTGCCAGCAGGCCGGGGGGCGGGACGTTGACGCTGTCGAGGAACTGCGCGGTCACACTCAGCGGCTCGCCATCATTTTCCCATAAATGCGCGACAAGCGTGCGGACTTGGTTGAGCACGGCGACGCTGGCAACGATGGCAAGGAAGATCAGGAAAGACTGAAGCGCGATGAAACCCGTAAATACGCCCGTCAGCAGCGCAATCGACCAGATGCTTGCGGCGGTTTCCTGCACGATCCAGTTGCGATGTGCCTCGCCCTCGGCGGGTCTGCGCCGGAATGCAGGGTTGATCGCAAGGCCTGAATAACGTTCGACCACGACCTTGCGCAGCGCAGGAATGAACAGCGACAGCGGGGCAAGCACGGCGTTGCGGAACAGCAAGGCAATTGGCGCGAGCAACGAAACGATGATGAACACAGGCAGCGTCCATGGTTTCATCAGCGCCAATGGCAGATATTCGGGATCCTGGTCCGTGCCGTAACGCGTGCGCGCATGGTGCAGGTTGTGGATGCCTTCATACATATAAGATGGCACGAGCAGGGGCACACCAATCACGGCGTTAAAGCCAAAGCGGAAACCGGGAAGCGCGGAATGCTTCACATGCGTGACTTCGTGAATGAAGCCGCCGGCGCGATATAGGCCAAGGATCGATACAAAAGCCGCAACGCACTGAACCCACAGGGTTTCGGACATGATCGCTACGGCAAGTCCGGCATAGCCAACCAGCGCCGACAAAAGGAAATCCGACCAGAAAATGCGCGGGTTCGGCGCGGCAAGATCCCGCGTGAGTTCGGCAACCGCGCGCAGCATCGCTTTGTCATCAGGAACCTGTTTAAGGCGCGCTGCACGGCCGACGAGATCACCACCCAAAATGGCGCCGTCTACCTGTGTGTGCGGGGTCAGTAACATTTCACTCATGCGCGTATCAATCTGCCTGTCGGAACCTGTTTGACCCTACATAGGCATTAGTCGTGGCGATAAAATGGCAGAATATATGAATTATGGCCGCGTTCTATCACGGACACGCATCGGGCTTCCCGCAACTATAGTCATTATACGCTGCCTTGGGGCTGATCGGAAACATGTTGATGCATGTGTGGAACAGAGTTGGTGATTTGGCGCAGCAGCAAAGTGACAAGATATTCCCCGTCGTCTTGTGCGCCCTTTCCAGCTTGCAAATCGGACATGGTAACGACGGGATGCTGAACGGCGTCATCGTCCAATGCACTAGGCAATTCAGGATATCCCAATATCAACATACCGTCACAGCGGCCGGAGTCCGCCATGCGGGTCAGCCATCTTGCATCAACCTCATCTGCGGTCAGCAGCAAAAGGTCATAGTTGCGGGCACATAATGCCGCGCTGATCGGCGCCAAGAGCGACAAACACTCCGAATCCCGGGGTTGCGGCTTACCATTTTGCGTGAGGGGAATGACAACGGCGATGGCACCTGTTCGTCTCGTCCGCAGGTTCCGTGCGAGCGCGTTGGGGCGAAAGTCGTGCTCTCGCGCAATTGCTTGAATACGGTCACGGGTTTTCTGCGCAATTAAGTGCGAATCTGCCAAAGCTCTGGATACAGTGCCCGGCGAGACGCCCGCCAAATGCGCCAAGTCAGTAATATTGCGGACGCGGCCTACATTTTCCATGCCTGTTCCTCTTTCATGCCATTGTGCGAGGATACAGTTGCCTTACGTCATTGAAGTACCCTTGTTGTTTGAAGACAACCATCGACAGCGTGGGATGTTCCCAAATTCGGCATCATGCACGACCGGCGCGCCACGGCTAATGCGCACCTGGGCTTGCCAGCCGTCGGTTGGGCGCTAAACAAATCTGCATGTTAGGTGTCTGTTATTATCCCGAGCACTGGTCCGAGGATCATTGGCGGCGCGACGCGCAAAGAATGTATGATCTTGGGCTGCGCTTTGTCCGGATTGGCGAATTTGCGTGGGGGCGTATCGAAAAGGCGGAAGGCCTATTCGATTGGGCGTGGATGGACCGCGCGATCGACGTGTTGGGCGCGGCCGGACTGAAAGTCGTGCTTGGAACGCCCACGGCAACGCCGCCCAAATGGCTGTGCAAAAAATATCCCGACATTTTGCCTGTCGATATTCACACCGGCCAAGTCCGCGGCTTCGGATCGCGCCGCCATTATGACTTTTCGAGTGAAACATATTTGGTGCAGGCGGAACGTATCACCGCCGCCATGGCGCAGCGTTATGGCAGTCATCCGCATGTGGCCGGTTGGCAAACCGACAATGAATTGTGCTGCCACGATACGACCATGAGCGCATCGCCCGCGGCGCTGGAAAAATTCCGGGCTTATTGTGCGCAACGTTATGGCACGATTGCGGCGCTGAATGCGGCGTGGGGTAATGTGTTCTGGTCGATGGAATATGACCATTTTGACCAGATCGACCTGCCCTTTTTCACGGTGTGCGAAACGAACCCCGCGCATCGTCTGGCCTATCGGCGCTTTGCGTCGGATCAGGTCGTGCGCTTTCATGACGTCATGCTATCCGCCATTCGCCGCCACGCCGCGCCGCACCAGTGGGTGACGCATAATATCATTCCGCCAGCAACAACGGGTGTCGATAATGCCGCGCTGACCCGCGACCTCGATTTTGTCAGCTATGACAATTATCCGCTCGGCTTTTCCGATCAGCTCATGGCCAAAGCATCGGCTGATGAATGGAAACCGTTCATGCGCACGGGGCATCCGGATTTGGCGGCGCTCAATTTTGATTCGGTGCGCGGGCTATCCAAAGGTGCGTGGTGGGTGATGGAGCAGCAGCCCGGGCCCGTAAACTGGGCGCCGCATAATCCGCGTCCAGCGCCGGGCATGGTACGCCACTGGACGCTTCAGGCTTTTGCCCATGGCGCGGCCTGCGTGGCCTATTTCCGCTGGCGGCAAGTGCCCTTTGCGCAAGAACAAATGCATGCCGGGCTCCGGCGGCCTGATGACATGCCCGCCGCGGCGTGGGCGGAAGTGGAACAGGCCGCATCGGACATGCAGCGGCTTGGCGACTTGTCCGTTGTTGCTGCGAAGTCACCTGTCGCCATCGTGATTGATCCGGTGTCCGGCTGGGTCGACGATATTGAACGGCAAGGTGCTGGCTATCGCTATGATGCGGTCGTCTTCCAATATTATCGTGCGTTGCGTGGCCTGGGCGTGGATGTCGACTTTGTGTCCGCAGGCGACGCGCAGCTGGCTGGATATCGACTGGTCGTTGTGCCGACCATGGCGGTGGTCGACGATGCCGCGTTCGATGCGTTGCAGGCGAGCGATGGCATATTGCTGTTCGGGCCACGCGCGGGCGCGAAAACCGATGAATTCTCGATGAGCGAAGGCCTGCCGCCCGGACGGCTGCGTGACTTTGTGCCGATAAAAGTCACTTCGGTCGAAACGCTGCGCGCGGATTGCGGGGGCAGCATTGCGTATAAAGGCGCGGAATATGAAAGCGGCCGTTGGCGCGAGGCGATTGAAGTGGGCGATGCGGACATCATCGCAACTTATGAAGACGGGGCACCGGCAGCAGTTCGCGCAGGTCGCAGCATCTATCTTGCGACGCTGACGGACGATGCCTTTCTGACGAACTTGCTCGTCGATTTATGTGCGGAGGCGGACGTGCAGATTACGCCGCTGCCGCCCACGTTGCGCTTGCGCCGCCGCGGTGAACTGACCTTTGCGTTTAATCTCGATAGCGTCAGCGCGCGGGCCCCTGCACCCGCAGGCGCAGAGTTTGTCATCGGCGCTTCGGACATTGAACCCTATGGCGTTGCTGTCTGGCGTTAACGTTCTTTGGTCGCGCTGAATTTCAGGTCCGGATGCTTTTCCTGCTGATAGCCAACATCCCATGATGAACGCGCCATAAATACCGGATGGCCATCGCGGTCCTTCGCCATGTTTCCGCCATTGAACGAGATGAATTGCGCCAGCGCCGTATCCGACCCGATGAGCCAGCGCGCGGTGTCATAAGGTGCGGGTTCCAGAAAGGCATCGACCTTATATTCCGCCTCAAGCCGCGAAATCAGAACGTCGAGCTGAAGTTGCCCGACAACACCAATTACCCAGTTTGAACCGATCTCCGGATAGAAGACTTGAATGACGCCCTCTTCGCTCAGGTCATCCAACGCCTTGCGCAGCTGCTTGGTCTTCGTGGGGTCGCGTAAGACGACGCGGCGCAAAATTTCCGGCGCGAAGTTGGGCAGGCCGGTAAAGCGCACGTCATTGCGTTCGGACAAAGTGTCGCCGACGCGTAAGGTGCCGTGGTTGGGAATGCCGATGATATCGCCGGGTTCAGCGCTGTCGGCAATTTCGCGATCTTGCGCGAAAAACAGGATCGGCGAATGAATCGCAACGGGCTTGCCAAGCCCCGAAGGCGTCAGCTTCATGCCGCGTTTGAAGGTGCCGGAACACAGCCGCATGAATGCAATGCGGTCACGGTGCTGCGGATCCATATTGGCCTGCACCTTGAAAATGAAGCCCGTGACTTCTTTTTCGGACGGATCAATATCGCCCTTTGAACTGGGTTGCGGGCGCGGTGGCGGCGCATATTTGGCGATCGCGTTGATGAGCTCGACCACGCCGAATTCTTTCAGCGCGGAGCCGAAGTAAACAGGCGTTAGGTCGCCATTTTGGAACGCGGTCAGATCAAACTCGGAATATCCAGCCTGGGCAAGCTCCGCCTCTTCCCGCAGCCGCGCTACCCCCGCGGGCGTGAGCACATCTTCAAGGCTCGTCGCATTCAGGCCGGCATGGTCACTGATTTTGCCTTCAAACGCCTTACTGTCGCCCGATGGCTGGCTCAGGCGACCACTGTTAAAGTCGTAAAGGCCTTCAAACTCGCCGCCCATGCCCACGGGCCAGTTCATAGGGCACACATCGAGCGCCAGTGCATCGGCGACTTCGTCGATCGTTTCAAATGCGGGGCGACCTTCACGATCCACCTTGTTGACGAAGGTGATGATCGGAACGCTGCGCAGGCGGCAGACTTCGAAAAGTTTGCGGGTCTGCGGCTCAATACCCTTTGCGGCGTCGATGACCATGATGGCAGAATCGACCGCAGTCAGAGTCCGGTAGGTATCTTCGGAGAAATCTTCATGCCCCGGCGTGTCGAGCAGGTTGAAGACAATGCCGTCTTTTTGAAATGTCATCACCGATGACGTAACCGAAATTCCGCGCTGCTGTTCGATCTTCATCCAGTCGGAACGGGCACGGCGTGCCTGACCGCGCGCCTTTACTTCGCCGGCCAAGTGAATGGCGCCACCTTGAAGCAAAAGCTTCTCAGTCAGCGTTGTTTTACCCGCATCGGGGTGGGAGATAATGGCAAAGGTTCGGCGGTTGAGCGTCATACCGCGCGGCTTAGGGATGATTGATTATCGCTTCAACCCGTTTGTCAGAAGGTCAGCAGCGATAGTCGCAACTTCAGCTGCATCGCGATCTTCGTCAAGGACACCAAAACGTAGCCCCAAAAACACGTTCATGCCGACAATGGCCCAAGCATGGACCTCCTCGACATCGTCCCGCACTTGCCCTTTGGTCGCTGCTTCTTTCAAGCTGGCGAGATATCCGTTAACCGTATTTTCGTAATGCGCGCGATAACTTGGCGGATCGACAAATTCAGCCTCGTCAATAATCCGGTACAGTTCCTTATGCTCGCGCACAAAATTCAAAAATTTGTTCAGGCCCTTACGCTCGCCTTCAAGACGGTCTGGCTCCGCAGCGATCACGGGCCCTACCGTTTGTCGTACTTGCGCCGACATATCGCGGACCAGCGCGCGGAAGAGCGAATCTTTGGAATCGAAATAGGTGTAGAAGCTGCCCAAGGCCACGCCGGCGCGCTGCGTAATTGACACAACGGAACTTTCGTGAAACCCCTTTTCGCCAAATTCGGCAGCAGCGGCATCCAACAACAGACGCAGCGTTTTGCGGCCCCGTTCGGTGCGCGGTGTTTTTTCAGCCGGTGTCATTGTTGCTGATATGCCACGTTCGACCGACATTCGCTACACTTCCTAAAGTCACTAAGTTGAAACATGGTTCAACTTTCAGTATACGCATATTTGGAAATGGGTAAAGGCCCGCATTTCAATCAGGAGAGTGACAATGAAATCCACCAAAATTTCGATGATCC
>CAZCXQ010000014.1:0-23919 GCA_964502655.1 uncultured Sphingorhabdus sp. | reverse complement strand
CATAGACCCTAGTCGGTCATAAGGCCACAAGCGACTGCCCAATTAGGGCTGTTGTCTACAGCTTATCCACAGATTCACGCAGCGGTGTGGATTAAGGAGCGATGACGCTGCCGTCATAAGCGAAAATCTGGCCGCTTTGCTCAGGGCGCAGGCTTGCAAGCACGTGCAGCATATCCGCAGCAGCGCGGGCAGGGACGAAGCGTTCGTGCGCTGGATTGCCCTTAAATGGCGCGCTTAGTGGCGTTTCGACGGTGCCGGGATGCAGGGCAACCACAACTGATTGTGCATTTTTGCGCTGCCATTCGATCGCAATGTTGCGGATGAACATATTGAGCGCGGCTTTCGATGCGCGATAGCTATGCCATCCGCCAAGGCGATTGTCCGAAATACTGCCCACGCGGGCGGAAAGCGCCGCAAAGCAGATCGGGCCTTGCTTTGCCATGATCGGTAGAAAATGTTTCGCCACCAATGCGGGGCCAACCGCATTGATGCGGTAATTTTCCATCATCCATTCAGGATCAAGCTCGCGCAGGCTTTTTTCCGGCCCTTTGACGGCTGTGTGCAGCAACCCTGTGGCCACGATGACCAATTGCGGCGCTGTGTCCGCCAAATCGCGTGCCGCGGCGGCTATGCTTGCCTCATCCGAAATGTCTATCGCGGGCGCGCTTGTGCGATGCAGCCGGATGACGCGGTCATATTGATCGCCCGCATCCAAAGCATCGGCGAGCGCGGCACCAATGCCACCCCGTGCGCCGATTATCACTGCGGTACGTTCAGGCACTTGAATTTTCCTCTGGTTCGTTCAACGGGAATTCATGCGACCGCGCTATGTCAATTGCACTGAAGATGGCAAGGTCCTATACACGACATTAACCAAAGCCCACGGCAATACATCTATAGTCCCGGAGAGTTACATGAAGCTGGTTTCAAAATTTGCCCTTGCACTGTCATTGGTCGCGATGACCGCTGCGCCTGCCTTTGCGCAGTCCGATGAAAAGCCCAAAAAGGAAAAAAAGGGGAAGGAAGCCACTGCTGCGGCTCCGAAGAAAAATTATTCCAAGCCGTTCATCGCGGCCTATATGCCCGTCGCCAATCTTTTGAACAAAACCAAGGATGCAGCCGCAGCGAAGGCGGAATTTCCGAAGATTCTTGCGGCCATTGCCAATGATGATGACCGTTATGAAGCCGGCATATTGGCAATCAATATCGGCGTGTCGGCAAAAGACACGGCTTTGCAGGATCAGGGTATCGATCTGTTGCTCGCATCCGCATCAACGCCTGTCGAAATGAAGCAGGCATATACGTTCCGCAAAGGTGCGATTGCCTATGATGGCAAGAAATTTGCTGACGCTGAAAAGAATATGATTGATGCGTACAACCTTGGTTACCGCGCCAACAATATTGAGTTTTTGATCTCCAACGCCATGTCGCAGCAGAATAAGGATGCTGACGCTATCGCGTGGATTGGCAAGGCCATCGCAGCGAGCAAGGCAGCCGGACCGGTCAACAAAGCGTATGTCATTCGTGCCGCAAACCTGTCTGCCAAAGCGAAGGATTATGCCGGTGCCGCCAATTTCTACAAAGATTTGGTGATTGCCGAAAATAACCCAGATTACTGGCATGATGCCCTGGCGTTCTTCAACCGCTCGCTCAACACGAACCCAGAAGAGTCGCTTGATCTTATGCGTTTGATGCGCGTGACCAATGGTTTGCGCTTTCAACAAGAATATGCCGAATATCTCGACAGCTTAAGCTATGTCGGCGTGCGCTATCCTGCAGAGGCCGTGTCCGTCTTGGACGAAGGCTTTGCAAAGGGTATCATCTCACGCAACAACGTGACCTTCAGTGAGCGTTATAACGAAGCAAAGGGCCGTTTGGCCGAAGATACCCGTACATTGGCGGGAACGGTCGCCCCGGCAAAGGCGAGCCCGAAAGCTATGTTGGCAACGCTGACCGCTGACTCATTCTTCTCGCACAAGGATTATCAAACAGCCAAGGACCTGTACGAGACAGCGTTAAGCAAGGGACCGGTGCTGGATAAGGATGGTGGAAACCAGACCGACCGTACCCGCTTCCGCCTTGCCATGTCGAAAACCATGCTCGGCGATTATGCTGGCGCGAAAGCCGATTTTGCCCAGATCACCGGTGCAAACCGCAAGGCAATTGCCGAATATTGGCTGATGTACATCAACCATCTGGAAAAGCCTGCACCCGCGGCTGCGCCTGCGGCAACGCCAGCGACTTAAGCTTTGCGATAATTGATTGAAAAGGGCCTGAGCAATCGGGCCCTTTTTTTACGCCATCGGTATTGGCACGCCCGGTTCGTCTTTTGCGGTGCGAATGGTCAGCGACGTTTTTACGCTGTTTACATTAGGCGCGGACGTCAGCTGCGATGTCAGAAATTCCTGAAATGACTGCAGATCGCGCGCAACGATTTTGAGGATGAAATCAATTTCGCCATTCAGCATGTGGCACTCGCGCACATCGGGGAGTGCCCGAACATGCTGCTCAAATGCCTTCAGATCTTCTTCGGCCTGACTTTTTAAGCTGACCATCGCAAATACGGTGATTGTGTAGCCCAACGCGCTGGCGTCCACATCTGCGTGATAGGATTTAATCGTGCCCGATTGTTCCAGCGCACGCATACGGCGCAAGCATGGCGGGGCGGTCAGCCCTACCTTAGTTGCAAGTTCCACATTGGTGATGCGACCGTCCGCCTGCAATTCCGCCAAAAGCTTCATATCTATCGCATCTAGGTTCATATTAGCCATGATCGTGTTATTTCCATTTCCATTATGCCTCTGCGTTATAATATAATTATATTATATTGCAATTGTCCCATAGTGTGACGCACCAATTTTGCTGCTTTCGCATGTCCCGATATCGGTTTATTCCGCGCGAATTGCATGGATAATTTCCCCTTAGGATTTGCTGACTTTGCGTTTTGACGATCGCCTTGAAACCACTTTGCGTCAGGCGGGCGATGATGGCGTTGGCTTATCGGCGAAATGGCAACAACTGGTGGATATATTGGCGCAAAATCCGTCTGACTTTGACCCGGCGGCAGTCGCCTCCGGCTTACAAAAAGTGCGGCAGCTTATGGACATAGTTCCCGCAACGGTGCGCGAACAATGTGTGCGCGCCCTGTCGGGGCGACTGCGTTCTGCGCCTTTGCTTTTGCTGTTGTCGGCTGATGTGCCGGCGGTTGCCGCAGCGGCGGTCAGCGGTGCGCGGTTGAGTGATACGCAATGGGCAGATATCGTCCCCCATATGCCGACGCGCGCGCGCGGATTCTTGCGCAACCGCAGAGACATTGGCCCCATGACCCTGCGTGCGCTTCAGCTATTGTCTTCGGCAGATTTCGTGCTGGCTCTCGACAAAAGCGAGGCCGAGACAGTCGTGCCCGCACAGCACGGTTCGCAAATCCGCGACATTGTTGAACGCATCGAAAAATTGCGGCTTGAGCGGGAACATCACGAGCTGGCGGAAATCCCGGTCGACACCGCCGCCGAACAGGTCGTTTCGTCCCCCGAACCGATTGACAAATTACGCTTCGAAACCGACGAATATGGAACCATCAGCTGGGTTGAAGGCGCGCCAGCGGGGGGCGTTGTCGGCGTGGATATTGCGGAGCCTGCATTTGACACAGGGCCGGGACCAGATGCGTATGGCGCGGCTGCCTTTCGGCAGAAAATGCCACTTGAAAATGCGCGCATGCGCCTTTGCGGCGCGCCTGCCATTGCAGGGGACTGGCGGATCAATGCGGCACCGTTTTTTGAACCTGCAAGCGGCCGGTTCAACGGCTATCGCGGCATATTGCGGCGGCCCAATCTCGCGGAAGTCGCGCATATTGCGGAAGGCGACACGCATGACGCCGAAAACATCCAGCAATTATTGCATGAACTGCGTACACCGTTGGGCGCCATTATTGGCTTTTCCGAAATCATTGAACAGCAACTCTTTGGGCCTGTTACCGAAGAGTATCGCACAATAGCCGGTAACATCCTGCACGATGCCCAGCGCTTGCTGGCGGGATTTGATGATCTTTCCACAGCGGCAAAAATTGAAACCGGCACCTACATCACCGAGGTCGGATCAACCGATTGCGACTGGCTTTCGCAGCGGTTGGCAGAGCGGCTTCGCGAGTTGAGCGACGTTTTGCATGTTACGCTGAACTTGGTCCATGCCCATCCGGTCCGGCCATTTGCGTTGGATAACCATGTGGCAGAACGTCTGTTTTCGCGGTTATTGTCTGCCGTCATCATCGGCTGCGAACCGGGCGAGATCCTCGATGGTCGTTTCCGGACGGAGCCCGGGTTGAACGCGGTTAACCGTTTCGTGCTGAGCTTGCCTAAAAAGCTTGCTGACATGGACGAGACCGAACTCTTCGGTTCAGGTCCGCTCGATGATTCTTATGACGCCCCGTTGCTTGGGCTGGGCTTTTCGTTACGCCTTGTGCGGAGCCTTGCACGAAATGTTGGCGGGGATTTACGTTTTTACAATCAAGCGCTGATCGTGTCCCTTCCAGCCGTCAATGACGGGCGAACGGGATTAAAAGACGAAGAACGATAATGACATGGCAGGGCAGTGGGGGCGTGCGGACCAGCTTGAGCAGCTCTATCATTGGCCGAAGGGCGTATTTTGCCTCTGGCGCATTCGCGGCGTTCGACCGACAAGGATGGCACAAATCGTCAAGCCGGGCCGATTTAAATCTTTTAGGTGAGATAAAGGCTTGCAACCTCGCCCAAAGTTCGGCTATCGGCGCGCAGGCGATTGGCGAGCCGGTCAGGGCCTGTAGCTCAGTTGGTTAGAGCTGGCCGCTCATAACGGCTAGGTCGGGGGTTCGAGTCCCTCCGGGCCCACCAGCTTTCGCTCTTGCGGGAACTGGCAGGCAGCCAGCCGCGCGGACATTGTTGTACCAGTGATCCCATGTCGGGGAGTAGCGCAGTCTGGTAGCGCATCTGGTTTGGGACCAGAGGGTCGCAGGTTCGAATCCTGTCTCCCCGACCATTTCTTCCAAAATATTTATTTTGATCGCTGCAGTTGGCAGTTCGGGCGTTTATGCCTGTCGCGCGAATGAGGGGGCTGCTGAGCGCGGAGCAGCCTGGTTAGCCGTTGTAAAATGGGGTATCCGCTCGGTTTAGATATCGACCTTGCGGATGGCCAAAGGCAGCTTTAAATTTAGTTTCAGGCCATCGGGCGCCCACAAGAAATCGACGCTGCTTCCCGCTTTTTCCTGTCCAAAGACACCAATGACTGTGGTGCCAAAGCCCTGCCTGGTGGGTGGCGTGACCAATGGTCCGCCTTGTTCGATCCATTCGAGTTCCAGCAATTGCTCGCTATCCGACATTGCCTGTAGCGACCAGTTAACGTGAAGCTGGCCGCTTACCGACGATAAGCTTCCATATTTGGCGGCATTGGTGGTGAGCTCATGGGCGATCAGCGTAACCGATTGCGCGGTGGCGGGGTCGAGCATGACCGGGGGGCCGGAAAGTTGAATATTGGCGCCGTCATCGCGCATATAGGGTGCCAGTTCCGTCACGAATATGCCCTGAAGTTCGGCTCCGTTCCAGTTTGATTCGGTGATGACTGCATTTGTCTGCGCCAGCGCACGAATGCGTTTTGAAAGGCCTTCTTTCATGTCCTTCACGGTGTCGGCGCGCATTAGGGCGACGATGCCCTGAACCACTGCGAGCAAGTTGCGCGCGCGGTGTTCGACTTCACGCACAAGCATTTTTTCGCGCGCCTGGCTTTTTATCAGGTCGGAAATGTCGACGGAAACGCCCGCTAATCCCGCAAGCTGTCCCTCGCTGTCGTACAAGGGGGATTTGGTGGTGCGGTATACGCGCCGGACACCGCTTTCGTCCGTGACCACTTCTTCTGCGACGACCGTTTGTTGGGTCGTTAGGACCTTTTCGTCATTGGCATGAACCGAATCAAATTCGTCCGCCTGCGGGTACATCTGCTGTTCCCCGGTTGCTGTGAGTTCATCCAAATCTTTTGCGTTAAAAACGCGCAAGGTGGCACCATTTGCATAGATCACGGAATAATTGAGGTCTTTGGCGTAGATCAGATCAGGGCACGCCTCGCCGATGGCCGATAGCAGATTAGCCGTTTGCTTTGCCTTCGCTTCCGTAGCGGCAAGGATAGCGGAGCGTTCAGCGACGCGTTGCTCCAACGTCAGGTTCAATGCGTGCAGATCCCTAATACCTTTTCGGTTTTCTTCGGCGATCGCGCCCATCATTAAGCACGCAGTCGCTGCCACCATCAAAAACAATTGAAGCGCTTCATTTTGATAATGGACGTAAATCATGGATCGCGCAAAGGGGCCTAAACCCCCCAAGGTGAACAATGTGGCAAACAATGTGACGGCGGTAATGGCGACGACCGCGCCCGGAATTCGAAAGCTTAACGAAGCCCACAGCAAGGGGGGGATCATCAGATATGCAAACGGCGCGATCCCGCCTAATGAAATGCCGGCAAAGGTCGCGAAAATAATGGCGAGCAAACTTATCTCACGCAATCGCCTGTTCGAAACACGCAGGCGCGGGGCTGCTGCATTCAGGAGCAACAATCCAAGCGGCGCGGCGATCATTGCACCTGTGGCGTCGCCCAGAAATATCCGTAACCACGCAGCCGACCATGGCTTATTATATGACAGCCCAAGCGCAAAACTTCCGTTTGTGGCGCTCAAGAGAGGTACGCAAATGCCCGCAACGGCAACAAAGATGGCTGTGCTGCGAACGGTTGTGAGAAGGTGGTGGTGCTTGACGTAAAACCGAATGACACAAGCGCCCAGCAAAACGGCCGCCGCATTCCCGAAGGACAGAATGAGTGCCGGCAAAATGCTATGATTGTACCAGATTAGGTTTCCGGTGAGTTCTGCGCTAATCGCCGCTGCGGCCCAAAGCGGCCATTTTGCGTGAGGCGAGGCGAGCGCTGCGGACAGCAAGATCCCGGCCGGCAGCCATATGGATATGCCCGACCCCGGCACCGTGCCCAAAACTTCGGTCAGCGCGGCGGCCAACAAACATGCGCAATATAGCAACAGTGCCAGCAACACTGATGTACGAAAACGTGCGTCGACAGCCATAGATTTCCCGCCATCCGTTTTGTGCCAAGCGGGAAGAATACATCTCAATTTGTGATTTGCCAGTAACTTCCACCGGTAATGATGATAAACGCCGCGTGATTTAACGCGTGGCGATCAAAGCTGCGGCCAACCGGCTAGTGGGCGAATATCATTAATCGCGCACGAAAAGCGATGCGGCGCGTGAAGCCGCAATCGCTTTGCATGAATTTCGTTGGATCTACACCGATAGCTCGGCTTTACGCGCCGCCAGCTGTTCCCCAAGTCCCTTTAGGTCCATGCCGGCATCGCGGCACTCGGGAAACATTTCGGTTTCCTCCTCTTCCACATGGTGCGCGATATATTCACCGAGCACTTTTACTTTGGCGTCGAACAAGGGCTCGCCAACCGACATCGCCTGAATTTCGGCAATGAGCACCTTAGCCGAATCATGCTCGACTTGCGCTTCATCGAGCAAATCGTCACCATCATCATCCAGCGCATCATAAGCAGCAGGGTAGAAGATTTCTTCCTCGATCTGGGCGTGAACGATCAAGGCGTTGCATATCTGGCTTGCCAGATCCTGCTTTTTTGAATCGTCATCGGTCTTTTCAAACGCCTTGAACATGGCGTTCACTTCCTTGTGGTCAGCCTTCAGCAAGGCGATGGCGTCTTTCGGCCGTTTTGCCGCCGCGGAATCACGGCGCGTGCTGCGCGACCCTGTTTTTGGACGTGCTTTGGATTTTGGCGAAGCACTCGACGTCTTTTTGGGGGAGGTGGCCATGTCACGTTTCCTTCATTGTAGGTTGAAATGTCAAACATCTGTGGAATTTAAAGGTTCCCAAAGCACGGGTTGCCGTTCGTTTTCATCAGGCCGGTTTGGAAATGCGTCTGTCCGCAAGCGGATAATCTTCTGGTTTTACCGTCGATACATTTTCACGGTCCTCGACGTCTTCCTGCGGAAGGCTCCTATTCGCCCGCGGGTCATCCTTTTGATTGTCGGGCCGCGCATCGCCAAGGATATTCCGATCCATTTCGGGCACCTTGGGCGCTTGATCAGGTGGCCCACTCATACCGATAGCTCCGCAGCGTTCGGATTAGGCGTTTTCAGCGCAGTCGCGACTTGCTGGCTATTTCGGCCAGCATTGCGCTCGTTACGCACGGCCATAATCGCGAACCGGACAATCGCAGCACCCGCAATCGCCCCGGCAACGGTGAGGGCCTTGGGATATTGCTCCATCTTGTCCTTCGCTTGGGCGACGAGAACATCTCCGTCGAGGGTGTCAAGGCGCCCGCGCACCTTTTCGAGCTGATGTGCTGCATATGGACCGAAGCGGTTAGCTCCGTCCGCCGCGTCCTCTGCGGATTGTAGCTGCTGTCCGAACGTGTCGATGGCTCGGGATATCTTTGAAATATTGGTGTCGACAAACGCAGCTGCTTTCGCGGAATAGTCGTGTGTGCGGGGCGTCTTCATGCGAATTTCACTCCCTCTTTGTTCAAGGCAGTGGTGATGCTGGCGTTTGCGGTCTCGCCCAGCTTCTCACGCAGGCGCGGGAACAACACATCTTCTTCCTCACGCATATGCGCTTCGATTTGCCCGCGAAACTCGCTAACCTTACTCGCCCAACGCGCGTCGGCAGGGTCCATATTGCCCAGTTCAAAAAGAAACTGCTTCACATAGCCATGGTCATTATTCAGCTCATCCGCTTCATCGGAAAAGCCGTTCTCGCGAAGCGTCGGGTACACGACATTTTCTTCTTCAAGCGCGTGCTTGGTGAGCGCATGTTTTAACTGCGCCAGATATAATGTCCGCTTGGCGGTGTTTTCAGGTCCGGTGTCTTGCATCTTGTCGAAGATCATCAGGGTCGCTTCATGCTCGGCTTTCAGGATCTCGTCCCATTCGCCCGCGCTCGAATCCATCATTTGCATGACGACCTTGCGGCCCGCATTTGCCATAAGGCCGACCACGAGTCCGCCGACCGCTGCAGTCATCATCTTTGACGTATTACTGCTGCTGCTTTTATTCGTCTGAGCCATTGTTCTTCTCCATGAATGATATGAAGAGGAACAGCGCGTTTGCGATGAGGTTCCGGTCGTCCGCACATTGGTGCGAGAAACGCGACCAACGGAGGTTTCTTGGCCGACTCTGCTCTGCGGCTAGTGTGAAATCGACATTCCTAATTCGTCCGTTGGCGGAACCAACGTAACGTTAGTTGGTTTTTGAGTTTCCTCTGTAGGGCTTTCAGATGCAAGATTGCGTTATCATCGGTGGCGGCCCTGCCGGTTTGACTGCGGCAATCTATCTCGCGCGGTTCCATTTCAAGATAACGGTGATCGATGCAGGGCGCAGCAGGGCATTGTGGATCCCGACAACACACAATCATGCGGGCTTTCCCGACGGAATATCCGGCGCGGAGTTGCTTCAACGCATGCGCGAACAGGCGATCAAATATGGCACGAAAATGATGCAAGGGCGCGTCGGTAGCATCACCAAAAACGCGGCATCATTTACATTAGGATATGGTCATGGCGAAGTTGCGGCTGCGACGGTTATCCTTGCAACGGGGGTTGTTAATCGCTGTCCCGCGATGCCCGAAGCGCTGCACGCGTGCGCCCTGGCAGAAGGGCGCATACGGTATTGCCCGGTATGCGATGGCTATGAGGTCACTGACAAAAATGTGGCTGTCATCGGCACGGGAAGCCGCGGCGTTACGGAGGCGGCATTTCTGCGCGGTTTCACCCAAAAGGTTACGCTAATCGCACCCGATGGCGCGCATGATCTTGATGCGGCCGCGCGCGCAAAGGCCGAACAACATGGGATCGTCTGTCTCGACGGACCTGCGACAGTTGCGGAAATCGAAGGGGACAAGATTTTTGTAACTATCGCGGCAGAGAAGCATGCGTTTGACAGCATCTACCCCGCGTTGGGTTCAGATGTGAACAACGTGCTCGCGCAAATGGCGGGGGTAGAATGCAACGATGGCGGGTGCGTTATCGTCGATTCCCATCAGCGAACATCGGTT
Source organism: uncultured Sphingorhabdus sp. (assembly GCA_964502655.1). GTDB lineage: Bacteria > Pseudomonadota > Alphaproteobacteria > Sphingomonadales > Sphingomonadaceae > Sphingorhabdus_B. The sequence goes on along the minus strand of CAZCXQ010000014.1, from coordinate 13,827 downwards.
GAGGGCATCTATGCTGCGGGAGACGTGGTGCTTGGATTGGACCAGATCAGCCACGCCATGGGGGAGGGCGGCGTCACAGCCGTTACCATTCGCAACGATTTGGCAGAAAAGCGCCCGATATTGCGCTAAACCGCAGCCTGCGCTGCCAGCGATTGCCCGCGGGACGCTGCGACCTGTTTACTGCGCAGCACCTGCATCTGCATGGGCGGCGTCAATTTCGGCCTTCGCATCCGCCTCAATCAGCTTTGTCGCTTCTTCGGCGGCTTGTTCAATGCTCAGCTTATGTTCGGCCAGTTCATCTGTCTGCGTGACCGCTGGCGTGCCCGCGTCACCCGCCTTGTCCGCTTCGGTTGGGGCGGTGTCACCACAGCCCGCAACCATAAGCATGAGCGCCAAGACAAAGGCGTGTTTCAACGCGCCGCCTCTGGCTTCAGTTCGCCGTCATAATTTGCAACGAGTGCCAAGGTCGCAACCCATGCCGCGACGTTTTGGCGCAATTCGGCTTTGTCGATCTTGTCGAGCGTATCATCCGGCGTGTGGTGCAGGTCGAAATATTTCGTGCCATCTTGCTGCAGGTCAATGATGCCCAATTTTTGCGCCGCGATGATCGCGCCCACATCCGCGCCACCGCCGGCCAATTCCTTGCGCGGTACCACGCCCAAAGGCGCTAGTGCCGAAACGATCTGACCGCGAAGTGCCGACGCGCTTTCGGGCAAGCGGAAATCCACGGCCCAGACTTTACCAGCGCCAAAATCCGATTCCATGGCGAAGGCATGGGGCTCATTGGCGTGCTTCGCGCCATAATCCCGGCCACCCCAAATGCCGACTTCTTCCGCGCCAGCCCACAATAGGCGCACGGTGCGCTTGGGTTGGCCCATCGATTGCAAATGCTTGGCCGCAGCCCCGATGATAGCGCAACCTGCGGCGTCATCAATGGCGCCGGTCCCAAGGTCCCAGCTATCCAGATGGCAGGCGATAACAATCATGGGAAGTTCGGGGTTCGAACCCTTAACCTCAGCCAGAACATTGCCCGACGTCTGCATCCCTACATTTTTTGGGGTTAGCTTTAACTTCAACCGCACTGGCTTGCCGCGCGCAATCATCCGCTCCAGATTTTCAGCGTCGGGTATCGACAATGCACCAGCCGGAATGGGCGTGACGGCGGGATCAAAGTTGGTGTTCCCCGTGTGCGGGTTGCGATGATAATCGGTTCCGATGGACCGGATGACGATGGCCGCCGCACCCTTTTTCGCGGCGATATTCGGGCCGACAAAGCGGGCAGGGCCAAATGCGCCATAGCTGCTGCCATCCTGCGTGGCTTTCATATTGTGACTGACAAAGGCAATCTTGCCTTTCAAGCTGCCATCGGGGGCTGCGCGCAAATCATCAATCGTCGGGAAATACACAACTTCAGCTTCGAGCCCGGCTTCACCGGTGCTGCCGCTATTGCCCAATGCGGCTATCGCGAGTTTCTGCGGAAAGGGGGCGACGATGGATGCGGTTTCTTCGCCGCGCACCCATGTGGGCATCTGATATTCTTCGATGCGGACATTATCAAAACCCAGCGCCTTCAGCTTGCTGACCGACCACGTCCGCGCGCGCGCTTCCGCTTCGGTGCCGCCCTGCCGTGGGCCGATTTCGGTCGTGAGTCCTTCGACGATTTCATAGGCGAAACTGTCACTCTGGTGCGCTTTGTCGCGGATCGATGCGACTGAGGCACTGTCCGGCGACGCAGGCGCGCCCAGTGCAAGTGATGGCGAAAGGAACAGCGTGGAGGCTGCGGCGAGCAATAGGATGTTTTTCTTCATGCTTGGCAGGCTTAATCGCATCGTCGGGATTTGCAATCCCACCTTGCGGCGAAACGCGCAGATAGCTAGGGAAGCGGCCAAATCAAAAGTAATGCAACACAGGAATTAAAGCCCATGGCAGCCCAATATAGCTTCGTAATGAAGGGAATGACGAAAACCTTCCCCGGCGCAAGCAAGCCCGTCCTCAACAACATCAATCTGCAATTCTATCCGGATGCGAAGATCGGCATCGTTGGGCCAAACGGCACGGGTAAATCGACGCTGATGAAAATCATGGCCGGAATGGATACAGAGTTTACGGGCGAAGCGTGGCCCGGCGAACATATCCGCGTTGGCTATCTGGCGCAGGAGCCAGAGCTTGATCCGAACAAAACGGTCAAGGAAAACGTCATGGACGGCGTGCGCGCGGTCGCCGACCTTGTGGACCGTTTTAACGAGATTTCGGCTATCATGGGCGATCCGCCCGAAGATGCCGATTTTGACGCGCTCATGGAAGAAATGGGCACGCTTCAGGAAAAGATTGATGCCGTTGATGGCTGGTCGCTCGACAGCCAGCTTGAGCTCGCTATGGACGCGTTGCGCTGCCCTCCCGGCGACAGCCCTGTCACCAGCCTTTCGGGCGGTGAAAAGCGCCGTATCGCGCTGACGCGGCTTTTGCTCGAAAAGCCCGACATATTGCTGCTCGACGAACCGACCAACCATTTGGACGCAGAGTCCGTTGCGTGGCTGGAAAAGCATTTGGTCGATTATAAGGGCAACGTCATTCTGGTTACCCACGATCGCTATTTCTTGGACAATGTCGTCAGCTGGATCCTTGAGCTCGATCGCGGTCGTTACTTTGTCTATGAAGGCAATTATTCGACCTATCTCGAAAAGAAGGCGAAGCGTCTGGAGCAGGAAGCGCGTGAAGACGCTGGCCGTCAAAAGGCGATTAAGGACGAGCTGGAGTGGATCCGGCAAAGTCCAAAGGCCCGGCAAACCAAATCGAAAGCGCGTATCAAATCCTTTGACCAGCTGGTCGAGGCGCAGGAAAACCGTGCACCCGGTAAGGCGCAGATTGTTATCCAGACGCCCGAGCGTTTGGGCAGCAAGGTTATTGAGGTGAAGAATGTCACCAAAGCTTATGGTGACAAATTGCTCTTTGAAAATCTGTCCTTCACCATTCCGCAGGGCGGCATCGTTGGCGTCATTGGCCCCAACGGTGCGGGTAAATCGACCTTGTTCCGCCTCATCACCGGTCAGGAAGTTCCGGATTCGGGTGAAATCGAAATCGGCGACACCGTCCGTTTGGGCTTTGTCGACCAAAGCCGCGATGATCTCGACCCCAACAAAAATGTGTGGGAAGAAATTTCCGGCGGCGCCGACTTTATGAAATTGGGCAAGCATGAAACGCCGACCCGTGCTTATGTTGGTGCGTTCAATTTCAAGGGGACCGATCAGCAGAAAAAGGTTGGTTTATTGTCCGGTGGTGAACGCAACCGCGTGCACATGGCGAAGATGTTGAAGCAAGGCGGCAACGTGCTTCTGCTCGACGAACCTACCAACGACTTGGACGTTGAAACATTGTCGGCCCTTGAAGAAGCGTTGGAAAGCTTTGCAGGTTGCGCCGTGGTCATCAGCCATGACCGCTTCTTCCTTGACCGTCTTGCAACGCATATCCTCGCATTTGAAGGCGACAGCCATGTCGAATGGTTTGAAGGCAACTTTGAATCCTATGAAGAAGACAAAATCGCCCGCCTTGGCGACGAAGCCACCCGTCCACACCGTGCAACCTATAAGAAGATGACGCGTTAATGGTGACATGAAGCGTACCCTCCTCGTCAACAACAGCAATAGCGGCAACGCGAATGCAGTAGAGGAGGGCGCTTTAGCCTCTGCACTAGTGGCTACGGGTTTTGATGTCGTGGGTAGGGCGTCCTTGCCCGACGATGATTTGCCGTCGCTATCGGACCTCATGGCGCGTGATATCCAGACGCTGGCGATCTGCGCCGGCGATGGGACGATCAGCAGCATGTGCGCAAAACTGGCCGATTGGTCAGGCGACGTTCTTGTTCTGCCAGGTGGCACGATGAACCTGCTATCCCGGCGCTTGCATGGTGAACACAGCCTGTCCGAGCTTTTAGAGCTGTTGCCGAATTTAACTCAGCAAGCGGAGCCCGTGCCAGTCATCAGGGCAGCTGGGCACGAGATTTACACCGGCCTGACGGTCGGCCCATCGACCCATTGGGGCGAAGTGCGCGAAGGCATTCGGCAAGCTGACTTGGGAAACTTGCGCGAGACAGTTAGCGTCGCATGGTCGGAAACTTTGGGCGAAGAGGGCGTTTGGCTGGAAAATGTGCCGCGCGAGCCATATGCGGGCATCTTCATTGAACCATTTGATGCCGAGAAGATGAACGTCATCGCATTTAAGGCTAATAGTGTTGGCGACATGGTCAACCATGGCCTCGCCTGGCTCCGGAGGGACTTCCGCGAAGGGCCAAGGGACGAGCTTGGCATCATGCCCCGTGCAACCGTAATCGGCGATCATATGGAAACGGGTATCCTCGTCGATGGCGAATATGAAGACAGCGCGCTGCCCCTAACATGCACAGCATCGATGTCGTCCGTGCGCTTCCTTCGGATTGCTCCGTGAATTTCTGCGCGCGGGCAGCGGCAATGATTGCTGCCTATTTGAACCCATGCCGCACGTCAGGGAACCAGCCAGCTCCCAAGCCACAGATTTTGCTTTTGATCCCACTGCCACCGTGCGCGCCGGTGCCCGGCATTGGCCAGATATAGCCATTCGATGCTGTCCGCCTGAAACAGCAGAGCCGCAAAATTGCCGCGGTAATCGGCCAATCGTTCTTCTTCGGGTTGTTTGCCTTCAATCCATTCGGGCAAACCTGATGAAGGTTGCGCAATCGGCGTGCCGGGCGCGGCTTCGGCCATGTAACAGCGGCGGGCAAATGGCGTTGAACCGGACCATGCTATATCTGCGACATCGCCGTCGGCGGCAATATGCGCGCGACCAGACAGCCGGATTTGCGCCTTCGCCGCTGGGTCATAGACCAAAACGCTCGTCGCCGCTTTGTGCTGCAGTTGCGCGATCTTGTCGGACCGTGCGTCGGTATGAAAGCGCAAGCTTCGGCTATCACGCGACACCGCCCGCAATATCATAATGCGCAATTGCGGCGTACCGTCCGCATCAACGGTACCGACGGTCGGCGTGTGTGCGGGGCTATTGCGGTCCGTTACACCGGCTGCAACGACATTCCACGCTTCTGCAAAACTCGCGTCACGGCCGTTATAATAGGCTGGCAAGGCGACCTGATTGGTCATTGGATTTCAAACTCGTCGGTTTGGTCATTGAGCACGTGCAGATTGCCGTCGGCAATGCCGAAATAGGCACCATGCAACTTCAGCTGCCCGGACTGTTCGCGCTCTGCAATGAATGGAAATGTGCGCAGGTTTTTCAAACTCACCCTTATGGCGTCCAGTTCCAAATCATGCTGGGGGTCGTCAGAGGCTGATGCTAAAATTTTGTCACGGGCAGGGCGTACAATATCCACCCAGCCATCGATGAAACTGTGCCCGCCATGGCCCAGATTTGCGCCTTCCAATGATGCTTTAATGCCGCCGCACTGGGCATGACCCAGAACGACTATGTGCCGCACTTCCAACCCCATTACGCCAAATTCAATGGCCGCGGACACACCATGCAAACCGCCCCCGATTTCATAAGGCGGAACGAGGTTCGCCACATTGCGCAAGGCAAAAACCTGACCGGGTGTGGTGTCAAATACGGTTGCTGGATCGACCCTGCTGTCGCTGCACGAAATGATCATGATTGGCGGCGCCTGACCATCATTGGCCAGTTCGTCATAGCGGGCTTTCTGACGGACATAAGCCTCAGATTTGAAGCGGCGGTACCCGTCTACCAATTGTTCAAATTCAGACATTAATCGCTCCCAGCCAACAACTTGCACATCACAGATAGTGCGGAAAATCCGGACGCCAATAGCAACCTAATATGTGTATCACTAGGTTCTAACATTTCGGCGTCGAATGCGGGGGCACTCGAACGCTGATTATCATCATAACCTCTTTGCAGATTTTGCAACCCATAGCAGGCAAGTTGCAGTTGGCAAGTTGAGGCGCGGCGGCTATTCGAACGCCATGAACGTTCCGATATCGATACCCGAGCGCCCCGTGCGCGAACGCAAGCCGGATTGGATCCGCGTCAAGGCACCGACTGGCGCGGGTTTTAACGAGACCCGCAAATTGATGCGGGACTTGAATTTGAACACGGTGTGCGAAGAGGCGGCTTGCCCAAATATCGGCGAATGTTGGACCAAAAAGCACGCAACGGTCATGATCCTGGGCGATGTGTGCACGCGGGCATGTGCGTTTTGCAACGTCAAAACCGGAATGCCGCGTGCTGTCGATCCATTAGAGCCAGAGCATGTCGCGATTGCTGCGGCAAAAATGGGCCTTGAACATATTGTCATTACGTCGGTTGATCGCGATGATTTGCCCGATGGTGGCGCGAGCCAGTTTGTAAAGGTGATCGAAGCGCTGCGTCGCAATACGCCCAACACCACGATTGAGATACTAACGCCGGATTTCCGGAACAAGGCGGAAGCCGCGGTTGAGACTATCGTTACGGCGCGGCCTGATGTGTATAACCACAATCTGGAGACCGTTCCGCGCCTCTATCCGACAATCCGGCCTGGCGCGCGTTATTACGCATCGCTGCGATTGCTGGAGACCGTAAAGCGCCACGACCCATCCATTTTTACCAAATCAGGCGTCATGCTTGGCTTAGGTGAAGAGCGGATGGAAGTGCATCAGGTCATGGATGACATGCGCAGTGCAGACATCGACTTCCTGACGATGGGCCAATATTTGCAGCCAACGCCCAAGCACACAAAGGTGATGGACTTTGTGACGCCTGCGGCATTTGACGCATATGCGGCGATTGCCCGTGCGAAGGGTTTCTTGCTGGTTGCAGCCAGCCCGCTCACACGGTCCAGCTATCACGCGGGCGATGATTTTGCGAAAATGCGCGATGCGCGCGCGGCACAGTTGGCCAAGGCACGGTAACCGCCCCAATGCCGCATCATCACGAACGCCGTCATTTGCCGCATAGTGCGGAACAGATGTACAATCTGGTGGCCGATGTGGCGCGCTATCCCGAATTTTTACCGTGGGTCAGCGCCATCCGCATTCGAAAGGATGAAGAAGGCGAGATGCTGGCGGACATGATTGTCGGCTTCAAATCGCTTCGGGAAACCTTCAGCAGCCGGGTGGTCAAAACCCCGCATTCGGCTATTGTCGTGGATTATCTCGACGGCCCCATGAAGCATTTGCATAACGCTTGGACATTTGAAGATGTCGCGGGCGGCGGATCAATAGTCGATTTCACCGTCGATTTTTCATTCCGCAACCGTGTGTTTGAGGCACTGGCCGGACAGTTTTTTGATTCAGCCCTGCGCAAAATGACGACGGCCTTTATCGACCGTGCGGATGCACTTTACGGGGCAGGCGGCAGCAAGAGCTCAAGCGCGTAAAGCGTTGCAAAGGCGCGGATATCAGCGCGGCTTTTATCTGCACCAAACGCCTTTTTATCGCCGACCACGTCTTCGGGATTTTGCCCTTTCAGCGCGACTGCAAAGACGACGGTGCCCACGGGCTTGTTTGCGGTTCCGCCATCAGGTCCAGCCACGCCGCTGATCGCCACGGCAATGTCTGCGCCACTTTTCTTTAACGCGCCCTGCGCCATCGCCCATGCGACCGCGACCGACACAGCACCAAAGGTGTCGATAATATCTTCGTTGACGCCCAGCATCGTCATTTTGGCTTGGTTGCTATATGTCACATAGCCAGAGCCCAATATGGCGCTGCTGCCGGGGACTTCGGTGATTGCTGCGGTCACCAGCCCGCCCGTGCAGCTTTCAGCGACAGCGACAGTGCGGCCAGCGGCCTTGTTTTCGGCAACTACACGCGCGGCCATTTGCGCGATATCGGCGGGTAAAACGGTTTCCATCATCAATATTTCTCAAAAGTAGCGGTGGCCTGCGCCGCGATGCCTTCGCCGCGGCCAGTAAAACCCAGCATCTCGGTGGTTGTTGCCTTTACCGATATACAATCGATATCAACAGCGATTATTTCAGCCAGCCGTTGCCGCATCTGTCCCCGGAAAGGACCAACTTTGGGGCGTTCGCAAATGATGGTCACGTCGGCATTGGCGAGGGCATAGCCGTCGTGGCGGGCGAGCTGCATCGCATAGGCCAGAAACCGGTCTGATGATGCCCCGCGCCATTGCGGGTCCGTCGGCGGAAAATGGTCGCCAATGTCGCCCTTGGCGATGGCACCCAAGATCGCGTCGGTGAGCGCATGCATGGCCACGTCCGCATCGCTGTGCCCCGCAAGACCCTTGTCATGCGGAATAAGAACGCCGCACAGCCACAGTTCCGCATCGGGAACAAGGCGATGCACGTCAAATCCATTGCCACTTCGAAATGACGGCATAGTCGATCCTGCAAAATCGGTTGAAAAGGTGAATTTGTTGAGCGCTTCTGATCCCGGAACAATGCGAACCTGCCCACCACTGGCCATCAGCATGCGGGCGTCATCGGTTGGCTCGTCGCCGGTCCAAATTTCGTGCGCGGCCAAAATATCGGCAAAGGCGAAGGCCTGCGGTGTTTGAATGCGCCAGAGATGTTCGCGGTCGAGGGTTTCGGAAAGATTTTGATCGCCTCTGGAAAGGCTGTCGACAACGGGCAGGGCAGGAACAGCGCCGGGCGCGTCGTCGAGTGCGTAGATCAGGTCGTCAATGACCGTGCTGGGCAGAAATGGCCGCGCGGCGTCGTGGATCAGGATCCGGTCGGCATCCCCATCGGTTGCAATCGCCTTTAAGCCCAAACGAACGCTTTCCCGCCGTGTCGCGCCGCCCTGAACAAAGATCGCCGCGGGCAGGCCGTGCAGCGCTGCCAAAGCCTGGGCCTCTTGGCCCGCGCAAATGGCAACATAGACCTTGGAAATTGATGGATGCGCGGACAGCGCTTCATAGCTGTGCCGCAGCATCGGCTTGCCGCGTACCGGACGATATTGTTTGGGGATATCCCCGCCCACGCGACTTCCAGAGCCAGCGGCAACAATGAGCGCAACGGTGATGGGTACAGATACCATAGCCGCGCTCTAGCGACAGCACACTTGCCCGCCAAGCCGAAAGCGGGTAACGGCCTGCCTAAATTTTAGGCAAGTTTTGAAAATGCAGCTGAAACCTATCCAAATCGGCAATATTGAAATCAATTGTCCCGTCATTTTGGCGCCGATGACGGGCGTCACTGATATGCCGTTTCGCAAAATCGTCCGGCAATTCGGCTCTGGATTGAACGTGACCGAGATGATCGCCAGCCAAGCGATGATCCGCGAAACGCGCCAAAGCATCCAAAAATGCGAATGGGATGCGATTGAAGAGCCCGTGTCGATGCAGTTGGCTGGCTGCGCGCCTTATGAAATGGGTGAGGCGGCAAAGCTGAACGAAGATCGCGGCGCGGCGATTATCGATATCAACATGGGCTGCCCCGTTAAAAAGGTGGTGAACGGCGATGCAGGCTCTGCATTGATGCGCGACCTGCCGCTGGCGGCCAGCCTGATCGAGGCGACGGTGAAGGCCGTGTCCGTGCCGGTGACCGTCAAGATGCGGATGGGATGGGACCATGGCAGCCTGAACGCGCCTGAACTCGCCCGTATCGCCGAAGACCTTGGCGCAAAGATGATCACCGTCCACGGTCGCACCCGTAACCAGATGTACAAGGGTTCGGCCGACTGGGCATTTGTGCGCAAGGTGAAAGACGCGGTATCGCTTCCCGTCATCGTCAATGGCGACATTTGCACCATCGAAGATGCGCGCAATGCGCTGGAACAAAGCGGTGCAGATGGCGTGATGGTCGGTCGCGGCGCTTATGGGAAGCCGTGGCTCTTGGGTCAGATGATGCATTGGTTCCGGACGGGGCAGACTATTGCCGATCCCGACATCGATGCCCAGTTCCACCTGATCATGGACCATTATCGCGCCATGCTCGACCATTATGGCGGCGAGGTTGGCCTGCGCATCGCGCGCAAGCATATTGGTTGGTATACCAAGGGGCTGAATGGTTCCGCCGAGTTTCGCAATTTCGTGAACCGCATCGATGATCCCAATGTTGTGATTGACGAGCTGACACGTTTTTACGAACCGTTCCTGACGCGGTCGGCCGCCTGATAGATGTCGCAGGTCACGCATCGCCCCGAATATAGCCAAATGCTGGCGAGTATTGCGGTGCCGGTGCTTCTGATCTCGCCTGATCACCTTATTACTTATGCCAATGATGCGAGCGAAGCCTTTTTTGGCCGAAGCCGCAGGCGGCTTGAGGGGCACCGTATTGACGAAGCGCTGATCTTCGAAAGCGAACGGATGAACGCGGCTTTGCTGGCGCGTGAGGGCGATATTTCTGCGCAGGATATGGAGCTTAAAACGCCTTATGGGGTGATCATGGTCGATATCAACATATCCGCCGTTTCAAAGGAGCCCGATTGGCGCATCGCCGTCATCTCGCCGCGCAATGGTGGCCGCGAACATATTGGGGACCAGCGCGACACGGGGCAGCAACAGGCGATGGGCGCGCCTGCGATATTGGGGCATGAAATCAAAAACCCGTTGGCGGGCATAAAGGGCGCGGCACAATTATTGGCCCGTCAGGTCGATGAAAAAAGCCGGGCGTTGACCGAGCTTATTGTTAACGAAGTTGACCGCATCGCCCGTTTGTTGGACCAAATGCAAAAGCTTGGGCGGTCCGAGCGGCCTGAGTTGGCACCGGCAAATATCCATTTGTTGATTGAGCGCGCCATTCGTTCGCTGCGTGCGGCCAACCGAGCCATGCCCGAAATTTCCATCAATTATGATCCATCGCTGCCCGATGTGTATATCGATGCCGACGGGATGGTTCAGGTGCTCATCAACCTCCTGCAAAACGCGATTGACGCGCTGAACGGGCGTCTTGACGGCGTGATTGGCATTTCGACGCGCTATGTGATGAGCGGTGCGCTGCGCGACACGGATATTGACCGGCGCGCCATTAAATTGCCGGTTGAAATCGCGATATCCGACAATGGTGCGGGCGTGCCCGATCATATTGTCGACGAACTGTTTTCGCCATTCGTGACAACAAAGCGCGACGGGCAGGGGCTTGGCCTCGCCATTGTCCGCAAGCTTGTGCAGCAAATGAACAGCAGGGTCTTGTTCGAACGCGATCATGCCCTTGGGCAAACCACATTCCGGCTTTTGCTTCCGGTAGCTTCAGGGAAGGCAAGCGCATGAAGCCAGCGAAGGTTCTTATTGTCGAAGACGACGCGTCCATCGGGCTCGTCGTATGTGCCGCGCTTGAGGCGGAGAATATCGAAACGCAAATTTGCGACACCGTGGCGGCGCGCGATGCGGCACTTGCCAATGGCCATTTCGACCTGATGCTGACCGACGTGGTGTTGAAAGACAGCGACGGCCTGTCCACGCTGAAAGAAATATTGGCGCGCACGCCCGATATGCCCGTCATCATCATGTCAGCGCAAAACACGTTGGAAACAGCCGTGCGCGCCAGCGAGATTGATGCGTTTGAATATTTCCCAAAGCCGTTTGATCTCAACGACCTTGTCTTGGCGGTGAAGCAAGGCATCGAGAAACGCCGGTCGACTGCCTCTGACCCGTTTGAGGCTTTAAGCGAAGCCAATCTGCCGATGATTGGGCGCAGTGCCGCGATGCAGGATGTATACCGCATGGTGGCGCGTCTGTTGCGGAATGACCTGTCGGTCCTAATTTCGGGGGAAAGCGGAACGGGCAAGGAACTGGTGGCCGAAGCGATCCACAATCTGGGGCACCGCAAAACCGGGCCATTCGTCGCGGTCAATATGGCAGCGATCCCGAGCGAGTTGATTGAGGCCGAGCTGTTCGGCCACGAAAAAGGCGCGTTTACCGGTGCCGTTGGCCAATCCATTGGCCGGTTTGAACAGGCCCAGGGCGGGACATTATTCCTCGATGAAATTGGCGACATGCCAATGCATGCACAGACCCGCCTTTTGCGCGCGCTGCAAAGCGGGGTCATCAGCCGCATTGGCGGGAAAGCGAGCATTCGCCTTGATGTCCGCATCGTCGCGGCGACCAACCAGAATTTGGCCGCTTTGATTGAAAAGGGCGGATTTCGGGAGGATCTGTTCTACCGCCTGAACGTCGTGCCCATCGAGATGCCACCGCTGCGCGACCGCACCGAAGACATTGGCCTGCTTGCGCAGCATTTCCTGATGATGGCGGCCAAGGACGGCCTGCCGATGCGTAAAATCGACGATGGGGCAGTCGGTCAATTGATGGCAATGCCCTGGCGCGGAAATATCCGCGAGTTGAAGAACCTTATTTATCGCCTGGCATTGTTGTGCCGCGAAGATACGATCACAGAAAGCACGATCCACCAGTTTGTGGAACCTGCGCATGATGCTGACCCGCTTATTCAAGGCGCGAGCTTCGAAGCGGCGGTTGCCCAATTCCTGCGAGATCAAAAACAGCGCGGGCATTTGCGCGAAAAGCTATATCCACGCGCCTTGGCCCAGTTCGAGATCCCGTTGCTGCAGCATGTGATGAAGCAGGTGAAGGGCAACCAGCTTAAAGCCGCGGCCTTGCTTGGCATCAACCGCAACACGCTGCGCAAAAAACTGACCGATTATGGCATTGGTCCCGCTGGCGGGCGCTAGAACGGTGTTTGGCCAAGATGCATAGCGTTTGAAAGGCAATTTTGTGCTTTTCAGGTAACGCAATGAGTGCCACAGTGTCTTTATGGCAACAATCGGATTAGCGGAGGAAACAGGTTCACCGTCCGCCGTCCGTCGTCTTTTTGAATGGCTTGCCGATCTGCTGGGCAACAGCCAATCGATCAAATTTCTGGAAATTGCCAGTGCGGTGATGGTTGTCGTTGCGGGCGTTGTGACCGCGATATTGCTCATCGACCAAGGGCCGCAATCGGAGCCGTTGGCACCGGCTGCCTCCGCAACCATGTTGGTCAGTAACCTGTTGCCAGCGACATTGCTTCTTGTTCTCTTCGGGCGGCGTGTGGCGCTCAAGCGGGCGGAAAATAGCAACATCGGCAGCAAGCAATTGCTGCACGTCCGTTTGGTGGCGATATTTTCGGCGATTACGGCGGTTCCAACGGTGCTTTTGGTTATCTTTGCCTCATTGCTGTTCCAAAGCGGCGTGCAATTCTGGTTCTCGGGTTCGGCACGCGGGATGCTCGAAAATGCGGGCGAACTTGCAAAGGGCTATTATGAAGTAAATGCGAAAGATGTCGGCGACGAAACCCTTACGATGGCGGGGGATTTCCGGAATGCTTTGGGCCAGACCAATCCCGATGATCCGGCTTTCCTGAGCTATTATCTCGAACAGGTCTTCAGGCGCCGATTAAGCGAGTCTGCCATCGTTTCCGTTGGCGCCGACGGGGTTCAGCGGACGGAGGCGGTCGCAACGGAAAATGACGATAGAAAGCAAGACTGGATTGCCCGTGACATACTCGCCAAGTTGAACGCAGGCGAGGGGGTTGTTATCGCCAATCGTGCAGACCGGATCGAAGCCGTCACGGTCTTGTTCGATACACCCCGAAGTTATCTTTATACCAGTCGGGCTTTGTCCGTGCCTTCATTCGCGCTTGGCGAAAAGGCCCAGTCCGTTTTGCAAGACTATGACAAAATGGTCGCGCGTTCGCGGGCGTTGCAAATCCAGTTCAACCTCGCGCTTTATTTTGTGTCGCTGATGATCATTGGTATCACGCTGTGGATTGCGCTGCGCGTCGCTGACCGATTGGTAAAGCCGGTCAACAATCTGGTGGATGCCGCGCAAAGGATTGCCGATGGTGACCTATCGGCGCGGGTCACCGAGGATCAATTTCGCGATGATGAAGTGGGTTTCCTGTCGCAATCGTTCAACCGTATGACCGAGCGACTGCAAGAGCAAACGGGCGCA
>CAZCXQ010000013.1:4618-24647 GCA_964502655.1 uncultured Sphingorhabdus sp. | reverse complement strand
GCGGCATATTCGGCAAAGGCTTTGGCAACGGCACACAAAGCCATCTCGATTACCTACCCGAAGGACATACCGATTTCGTCTTTGCCACCATGGCGGAAGAATGGGGCATCGTCGGCGGCTTTTTCATCCTCTTCATGTACTATATGCTCATGCGCTGGGGCCTGAGCGTCGCGATGCAGAGCAAGACGCGGTACGGGCAACTCGTCGCCGCCGGCCTGACCTGCACCATTTTCTTCTATATCATGATCAACCTTCTGATGGTTGTGGGCCTCGCTCCCGTCGCGGGCATCCCCCTGCCTTTTGTCAGCCACGGGGGGTCATCGATGCTCACCATGATGCTGTGCGTGGGAATCATGATGTCCATCGAGCGCCACCCGGGCGCAAAGCGTGGACAATTCCAATAAGTCGCTTTGTCATGCTTGACAAAGACCACGAAACCCATCAAAGGCGGCGCTCCAAACGGGCCTGCGCATCTGGCCAGCCCGAAATGGGGACGCTTAGCTCAGTTGGTAGAGCAGCTGACTCTTAATCAGCGGGTCGTGGGTTCGAACCCCTCAGCGTCTACCATTTTTTCCACGGTTAAAACCTATCCTTCGGAGAAATCGGAAATCTGAGCCGGGTTTTTGACGGACGGGGTTCTATTGTTGGTACCCAAGCGGCGCGCGCCGGTACCCTTCTGAGGCCTTGCCAAACCGCCCGCTCAAGCGGCGTGTGTGACGAACTTGATGATTTCGGGTGCGTTGGGGCCGATGGACATGGGGCAGGCATGGCCGGTGATGACCGCGACGTCAAAAATCTCTTTGACCGCGCCATCAATGCGGAACCATTCGGCGCAGGTTCCCTTGGCCAGATCAATGATCTGGATCCCGCACCATGGTTCGCTGTCGGCGTCTTTCAACTTCTGATCGAGCGCCAGCCCTTCAAAGCGTTTGTAGCGCGGCTTGGACAGGCCGATATAGGCAAAGCCGTTGCGGATGGTAAGACCGCGGGCAAAGCCAGGGCAGAACAGCCGTGGCACAAATTTGCCCTTGCCCTTCGCTGCGCCTTCCACAACGCCAAGTTCGCCCGTGCCAGAGTTCAGCACCCACAGCTCTCCATTGTGCAGCCGCGGGGAGTGCGGCATGGAAAGCCCTTCACAAATGACCTTGTTCTTGCGCACATCGATGATCACACCGCCATCATGCCGCCGGTCGCGCCACCCATCGATCGTGTCCGAACGGCTCACCGCAGTGGCATAAGCAGGCTCGCCATTATCCATCGCCAGTCCGTTCAAGTGACAGCGATCTTCGTCGACCAAGGCCGAGATAAAAGATGGCCGCCACAGTTCCCGAAAGCTGTGGCGCGGATCGGTCGTTGCCAAGCAGTTATAGCGCGTATTGACAAAGATGGGCTGCCCATCGCGGCCAATGCCAATGTCATGCGCATCGAGCTCGCCGGTAAAATGGGTTTCACGGGCAACATAGCAGGCATCAAATTGGACATTGACCCGTTGGTCAGGCTCCAACCCGTTTTTGAACCGCATGATTTGATAGCCAGCGGACAAGGTAAAGGCATTTTCATCCTCCACCCAAATCCCCATCGGCTTGTCCATCGCAGACTGGTGCAGATGCGCGCCGCCCGTGGCGGTGTGCCCGAGCATATACAGCAGCCCCGATTGATAGGACGAGAACATCAACGATGCGCGTTGCGCAGCCAGATGCCGGACAAGACCGTCCGACTGGCTGAACGTGGTCACATCTTCCTGCGCCGCGGCAGGGGTTTCAACCTTAGGACTGGTCTTTGTCAAAATGCATACCTTATTGTTGCACGCGCACCATGACTGCGGCTGTTTTTGCCGGCTAATGCATTGTATCCAATACCGAACATCATATGTGACGACAAGCGGAAGCTGGCTTGCGTATCCAATGTCACGGCGTTGCGATCAAACGCTGCGCTATGCACTTCAAACGGCGTGTCGATCAACGTGAGCCCCAAATTGGTCGGCGCTGACAGATCGCCAATGGTCCGTTGCCAGCCAATAGACGTGGTCAACGTCATATTGGCACTTGCATGGGCACCGCGGATACCAGCCCCGGTCATTGTGAGGCTGTTGCTTTGCTTGTCGCCATTCAGCGCAGCGCTGCCACCGGTTTCGGCAAAGGCTTTGCTGTCCAACTCTACCCGTGCAATCCGCGCAAAGGGTTCAATGCGGCTATTGGCGGAGCCGGCAAAATCATAAGATGCCTCGGCAAAATATTGCAGCGATGTGCTTTTTGTTTTGCCAACCAGCACCTGCGCAAAGGTTGGCACCGTAATCGCACGGCTGCCCAAAGCCGTGTTGCTGGCAAAGCCCGCACCAAAGCCGATAGCAAAGCCCGATGTATCACGCCGATATCCTGCATAGACCGTAGCCCCCAAACTTTCGATGCTCGATTGCCCGAAAGAGTAGAGATTTACATCGGTGCTGCTTTGGCTGACCATGCTTCCAAGCTTGAAGCCGCCGCTGCTGACATCAATGCCGGTCAAAACACCCGTTTGATCGGTTTTGTACCGGCTACCTGTGCCATCACCTTTTGATGTGCCCCAGCTACCTGCGGCACGCATCCAGACCGTGGTCAACGTGTCGCCAGCATATTTGGACTCAGACACCGTATCCACAGCATAAACGATGTCATCGTTCAGTGCCGCAAATGCTGCATCGCGCACGGCATGCATGCCCTGCATCGTCGATTGACGTTCGGCGCTGTACCGCTCGCCTGTGAACTGGCCAAGTGCTCCAGCCAGGTCCGCACCTTGCGTGTACAGGTTCACAAAGCGCTCAGGATTATAACCGGCAAAAACGGCGGTATCAAAAGCGGTAGCAAAGCCCAGCGCGTTGCCGCGCAACGTTCCGCCACTGACATCCACAAGAGACTTGGGATCAAGCCGCAGCACAAGCGAAGTCGCATCGTAAATCAGCTTGGGCAGGAACTTCATACCAAAGTCGCCCACGACACTGTTTGCAAATGTCCCGTTGAGCGTGTTCGCAGATACCAATGTAAAGCGCTGGAAGAACGTATATTGGCCAGCGGACGGCGTAATGGTCAGATTGCCTGCAAGATTTGCGGTTCCCGTGACCGTCACCATATCTGCACCCGACGGCGCTGCTTCGATCGCCAGCAGCGAACCTGCCGCTAATGTCAGGTTGCCATTTACGCTAAGCGTACCAACCGAGTTACCCGGTGATACCGTCGAACCCGATTGTGCCACCAACGACCCAACCGTGCCGTTCCCGCCTAATGACGACCCGCTTTGCAGCGTCAGTGCAGATCTTGCTAACGAGCCCGTTACATTGAGGCGGCCCGCCGTTACAGTTGTTGCGCCCGTGAAGCTGCTCACCCCAGACAGAGTCAGCGCACCGCTACCAGTCTTGGTCAGCGAACCTGTGCCCGATATCACCGAAGTAAAGCTTGCATCGGTTGCCTGATTAAGCACCAACGATGCGTTGTTCACGATATTGCCAGTACCAAAGCTTTGCGTATTACCAATCAGGCTGCCCGCCGAGATGGTCGTACCACCCGTAAAGCTGTTGTTGGCCGTCAGGGTCAGCGCGCCAGCGCCAGCCTTAGTCAGCGAGCCTGTGCCCGAGATCAACTTAGCAAAGCTTGCGTCGGCTGTCTGGTCAAACACCAAAGATGCATTGTTCACGATATTGCCAGTGCCAAAGCTTTGGCTGTTGCCGATCAGGCTGCCCGACGCGATCGTTGTCCCACCCGTGAAGCTGTTAACGCCCGTCAGCGTCAGCGCGCCGCTACCTGACTTGGTCAGCGTGCCTGTACCCGAGATCGCACCGGCAAGTGTGCCCGCACTGGTTTGATTGAACACCAACGATGCGTTGTTGACGATAGGGCCAGTGCCAAGGCTCTGGCTGCTACCGATCAGGGTGCCTGATGAGATGGTCGTGCCGCCACTGAAGCTGTTGATACCCGTCAGGGTCAGCGCACCAGCGCCGGTCTTAGTCAGTGAACCCGTGCCCGAGATCACAGAGGCAAAGCTTGCGTCGGTTGCCTGATTAATCACCAAAGATGCGTTATTGACGATAGCACCAGTACCAAAGCTTTGCGTATTACCAATCAGGCTACCCGCCGAGATGGTCGTCCCACCCGTAAAGCTGTTATTGGCCGTCAGCGTGAGTGCACCCGTCCCAGCCTTGGTCAGCGAACCTGTGCCCGAGATCGCACCGGCAAAGCTTGCATTGGTGGCCTGATCAAGCACAAGCGAAGCATTGTTGACGATCGCGCCAGTGCCAAAGCTTTGGCTGTTACCGACCAGAATGCCCGACGAGATCGTTGTCCCGCCCGTAAAGCTGTTAACCCCGGTCAGGGTCAGCACGCCGCTACCTGTCTTGGTCAGTGAACCTGTGCCTGAGATCGCACCACTGATGCCAAAATTGCCACCACCGGTGTTCACATTCATGATTTCCCAATCACTTATCGCGCCAGCCACACCAGCATTGAGATTGAGTGTATCCACGAAGGAACCGGAACCACCGACAAGCGCAGTCACGCCCGCCAGTGACGCGCCCGCCATGATGTTGAGGGTATCGTTACCCGCGCCCAATGCGATGCTGCCGTTCACAACCGCACCAGTGTTGATCCTGACAACCGCGTTGCCATCGCCGTCGACAATAGCCGCACCGGACGTGGAACTGACACTGGACCTCGAAAGCAGCGTAATTGCGACTGCACTACCGGCGTTTGACCTGGTCAGGATAGCTGCGCCGGTTCCACCACTCATCGCACCTGACGTTGTGACCGATAAGGTACCAGTGCCGTTGTTTTGCGCAACAATACCAAATGTGCCGCCTGAGACCGATGCCGTGGTGATCGTAAGGTCGGTGCCATTGTTAACGGCATAAACGCCGTAGCCATCTGTGGCCGTTACGGTGCCGGTCGCGGTCACCGACAACGCGCCTGTCCCATTATTGATGGCGAGAATCCCGTCCCCGCCACTCAAAACAGCTGCGGCCGAAACGGTTAGATTATTACCCAAGGCGCCGTTGTTGGCAACAATAGCCGCCATACTTGTTGCCGTCACAAGACCCGTCGACGTCACCGTCAGATCGCCTGTGCCGCCATGCAAACCCAATATGCCTACGGCTTGCCCCTGCACCGATGTCGCAGTGACAGTCATGTCTGTGCCAGAGGCATAGTTTCGGACATTTATACCGTAAAAATCTGTACCGTTTACGTTTCCGGTCGAGGTCACCGACAACGCACCACTGCCGCGGTTTCGGGCATAAATGCCGTCAACACCTCCGGTTACCGCACCCGTGATGATTTCCAGATCGGTCCCGCTGCTATCGTTTACCGCAAATATACCCCTATTGGTGGTGCCGGTAACTGGCCCCGTAGCGGTCAACGAAAGCGAACCAGTACCGAGGTTTCGGGTCACAATACCATTGGCATTACCCGTCACCGAAGTGGCGGAAACAGTCAGGTCGGTGCCATCGTTATCGGCTTCTATTCCCCCAGTCACGTTCCCCGTCGCTGTCAAAGACAAAGCACCGGCGCCGTCATTTCGTGCAGTAATGCCCATTGAACCGCCAGACACTGATCCAGTGGAGACCGTCAGGTCAGTGCCACTATAGTTTCTGGCGAAGAGGCCAACCCCGCTTGTGCCGACAACGTTTCCGGTGGAGGTTACCGACAATGCGCCACTGCCACGGTTGCGGGCAAAGACCCCGTCTGTGGCACCCGTAACACCGGCAACATTGACGCTCATGTCCAATCCGCTGCTGTAGTTAATGGCGGTTATACCCCTACCGCCGGTGCCCGTCACTGTCCCAGTCGTAGTCAACACAAGCGAACCCGTGCCAGCATTGTTGGCATCGATACCCGTGGCGCCTGAGACCGAAGTCGCAGCGATGGTCATGTTGGTGCCATAGTTGCGGGCGAATAGACCGTTGCGAACGCCAGTCACATTCCCCGTCGACGTAGAGGAAAGTGCGCCTGACCCGTTGTTTTGGGCAAAAATGCCGTCTAAACCACCCGACACCGATCCAGTAGAGATCGTAAGGGTCGTGCCCGAGTTGCGGGCATAGACGCCATTACCGCTTGTGCCCGCAACCGTTCCGGTGGAGGTCACTGACAATGCGCCGTTGCCATTATTGCGGGCGAAGATGCCATCGGTAGCACCCGCTACATTTAGCGCCGAAATCGTAAGGCTCGTGCCCGAGTTGCGTGCAACGATACCGCTGCTGCCGGTACCAACAACACTGCCGTTTGAGGTCACCGACAAAGTGCCGGAACCAAGATTTGTTGCAGCGACACCGATTCTGCCAGCTGAGACCGAAGCCAAACTGACGGTGAGGTTGGTTCCGGAAGTGTTAATGGCGTATACACCGTCATCAATTTGCGTCGAAATGCTACCTGTCGAGGTTACGGTAAGTGCACCTGTACCGTAATTCGCGGCACGTATCCCAACATACCTACCTGTTACCGCTGCAGTGGAGATCGTTAGATTTGATCCTTGAGCATCGTTGCGCGCAACAACACCGTTGCGAGCCGTTCCGGTTACAGTTCCAGTAGCAGTCACCGACATCTCGCCACGGCCAGAGTTGCGCGCGAAGATGCCGTAAGTAGACCCCGTGACGCTAGCGGCAACGATGTTCAAATCCGTCCCGCTGCTGTAATTTCTGGCGAATATCCCACGACCGGCGGTGCCCGTGACCGGCCCCGTCGCGGTCACCGAGAGCGAACCAGTGCCGCTGTTTTGTGCATAAATGCCAGTGCTGCCGGACACCGCAGCAGCTGTGATGGTCAGGTTGGTACCACTATTGAGCGCGACTATCCCGACGCTCGTCCCGGACACATTTCCGGTAGATGTCGTAGAAAGAGCACCTGTGCCGTTATTTTGGGCAAAAATGCCATGGCGACCACCGGCCACCGCTGCAGTGGAGATCGTAAGGTCGGTGCCATAGTTGCGGGCGAAGAGGCCGTAGTCGATTGCTCCCGTAACAGTTCCCGTTGAGGTCACCGACAATGCGCCGCGGCCAGCGTTGTCTGCGTAAACGCCGTCCGTGGCACCCGTTACGCCAGCAACATTGACGTCCAAATCCAACCCGCTGCTCTGGTTTCTGGCCACTACGCCCTTACCCGAGGTGCCCGTGACGGCCCCCGTCGCAGTCACCGAGAGCGAGCCAGTGCCGTCGTTGCGTGCATTGATACCTGTGCCGCCTAAAACCGACGCGGCGGCGATGGTCATGTCGGTACCATAGTTGCGTGCAAATAGACCGACACGTACCCCGGTCACGGTCCCCGTCGATGTCGACGAAAGTGCGCCTGTGCCACTGTTTTGCGCAAAAATACCATCTAACCCACCCGACACCGATCCGGTTGAGATGGTCAGGCCGGTGCCAAAGTTGCGGGCGAAGAGGCCGTAACGGCTTGCTCCCGTAACAGTTCCCGTTGAGGTCACCGACAATGCGCCGCGGCCAGCGTTGTCTGCGTAAATACCGTACGTGGCACCCGTGACGCCAGCAACATTGATGCCCAAATCCAACCCGCTGCTCTGGTTTCTTGCCACTATGCCCCTACCAGAGGTGCCAGTGACGGCCCCCGTCGCAGTCACCGAGAGCGAGCCAGTACCGTCGTTGCGTGCACTGATACCTGTGCCGCCGGAAACCGAAGCGGTGGAGACCGTCAGATCGGTACCAAAGTTACGGGCGAAGAGGCCGTAACGGCTTGTGCCGACAACGTTTCCGGTGGAGGTCACCGACAATGCGCCGCGGCCAGCATTGCTTGCGTAAATACCGTCCGTGGCACCCGTGACGCCAGCAACATTGATGCCCAGATTCAAACCGGTGCTCTGGTTTGTCGCACTTATGCCTGTACCGGTGGTGCCAGTTACTGACCCGGTCGTGGTCACCAAGAGCGAGCCAGTGCCGTCGTTGCGCAGGTTGATACCAGCGCCGCCGGAAACCGAAGCGGTGGAGACCGTCAGATCGGTACCCGAATAATTGCGGGCCCGTATGCCGAAGTTGACGCCGGTCACACTACCCGACGATGTTATCGAAAGTGCGCCTGTACCAAAGTTTCTCGCCAAAATACCATCTAACCCGCCCGACACCGATGCGGTGGACACCGTCAGATCGGTACCAACGTTGCGGGCGAAGATGCCAATGCCGATTGTTCCGCTAACCGTTCCGGTGGACGTCACCGACAATGCGCCGGTGCCATTGTTTACGGCCAAGATACCGTCTCCAGCACCCGTAACGCCAGCGGCACTGACGGTCAAATTCGTCCCGTTGGCAGAGTTAGAGGCATTTATGCCCCGGCCGGCGGTGCCGGTAACTTGCTCCGTAGAGGTCACCAAAAGCGCACCAGCACCAAGATTGCGGGCATCGATACCCGTTGTTCCACCCGAAACCGCAGCAGCGGCGACAGTTACGCCATTACCAGCACTCGTGTTGCGGACATCAATACCAATGCCGCTTGTCCCCGTAACCGCACCGGTTGCGGTTACCGACGTCGTGCCAGTGCCATTGTTGCTGGCGAAGATACCACCGTCTCCGGAGACATCCGTAACCGATAAAGTCAGACCCGCGATAGAGTTGGCATTGTTGATCGCGCTAATGCCAAGGTCATTGTTTCCGGTTACAGCACCAGTCGACACGATGGATAGCCCACCTAAACCTGAATTTTCGACAAAAATGCCGCCATTTCCGCCGGAGACTTCGGCTGTCGAAACGCTTAGGCCACCAGTGGAGTACACACTGTTAGTAAGATATATCCCCCTGCCGGTTGTTGCAGTGACAGCCCCGGTTGACGTAACGGACAGCGCGCCTGAACCATTATTGTCCGCAATAATGCCGTAGGTGCCGCCCGTCACCACATTGGCCAAGATCGTGAGGTTACCCGTAGCGTTCAAATAATTGACCGCCGAAATGCCGCGTCCAACGGCTGCTGTCACTGTGCCGGTCGACGTCACCGACAACCCGCCCGTACCATTGTTGATAGCGTCGATGCCGTCCGCGTTACCCGTCACATCAGCGACGGCGATGCTAAGGTTCGTACCGTTGCTGGTTGCTTTAATCCCGTCGATCGTGGTGCCGGTCACAACCCCGGTCGACGTCACCGACAACGCGCCGGTGCCTTGGTTGAAGGCAAAAATACCCGAATAGCCACCGGTTACGTCGTCTGCAGATATCGTGATGTTCGTACCTGCAGTGCCATTGATGGCATAGATTCCGGTATGGTCTGTGCCAACCACAGCGCCGGTTGTCGTTACCGATAACGCCCCCGTGCCTAGGTGGCTTGCGATTATGCCAGCATAGCCGCCGGTTACGTCGACGGCAGTGATATTCAAATCAGTGCCAGATGATTCACTGCGGGCAAGAATTCCGAGACGATCGCCTATGACCGTTCCGGTCGAGCTAACAGACAGCAAACCATTGCCGCGATTGTGCGCATTGATACCGTCATTGCCACCGGTTACGTCAGCGACAGAGACAGTGAGGTCTGTGCTATAACCTATAACAAGAATACCGTCAGCATCCGTGCTGGATACAGTACCCGTCGCAGTGATATCCACTGCCCCTGCACCATAGTTGATGGCGCGAATGCCGCTTCTGGTGCCGCCAGAGACATTGGCGACAGAAATTTCGAGATCGATGCCGCGGCCATTATTGATGGCAGAAATGCCATAGCCACCACCCGATACGTCGCCGGTCGTCACGATCGTCAGCGAACCTGCATGGTCATTACGCGCGTCAATGCCGGCATCGGTGCCGCTGACGTTAACAGCAGTGATCGAAAGGTCACCCGTTCCGTTGATCACATTCCGCGCATAGATACCTTGTGTACCACCGGATATGTCGCCGGTTGCCTCAATCGACAGCGAGCCAGTTCCATAATTCCGCGCCTTGATGCCGGCTTGGGTGGCACCGGTTACGTCTGCGACAGAGATCGTAAGGTCAGTGCCCGATGTGTTAAAGGCCGTAATACCGGTATTAACGCCAAATACGTTGCCGGTTGCCGTTATCGACAACACACCGGTGCCGTAAGAAAGCGCATCGATACCGGTAGCGCCGCCATTTACGCGATCTGCCGAGATCGTCAGGTCACCCGCTGCGCTGCTGGTGTTGACGGCGTTTATGCCGGTGCCAAATTGTCCATTCACCAGCCCATTGGATGTAATGGACAACGCGCCTGTGCCGTTATTAACGACCGTAATACCGTGCAATAAACCCGTTACGTCTGCCGCAGAGATACTGACGTTACCCGTTGCGTTGACAGTGTTTGTCGCACTAATACCAAACCGGCCTCGCCCCGCTACCGAGTCTGTCGCTGTTATCGTCAGCGCGCCGCTACCGCCATGGTACGCAGAAATACCATCAATTTGGCCATCCACGCGCGCTACTGAAACCGCCAAACTGCCTGTTAAGCTGGTGGCGTTGGACGCGTTGACGCCTATGACGCCAGTTACGGTGCCAGTTGATGTCACAAATAGGCTGCCGCTGCCATAGTTCTTCGCATAAATACCGTCGGCAAAACCGTCCACGTCCGCCGCAGTGATAGTGATGTCACCCAATGCACTGCTGGTGTTAATGGCACTGATCCCGCGGGATCCATTTGCCGTCACCGTTCCGGTCACCGTTATCGACAATGCGCCGGTGCCATTATTGAGCGCCTCAATGGCGACATTGTTACTGGTGATGTTAACAGCAGAGATAGTGAGGTCGGTACTGTTGGCAGAATTCAGCGCAACAATACCTTGTGAACCGCCTGAAATGTTGCCGGTTGCGCTAATCGACAGCGCGCCGGTTCCTTCATTACGCCCCTTGATACCGCTCATGCCGCCGTCGGCGTTTGCTACAGAGATCGTAAGGTCAGTGCCCGTGGAATAGTTATAGCCAAAAACACCGTAATAACCGCCGGAAACCGTCCCCGTTGCTGTTACCGAAATTGCACCGGTACCATAATTAAGCGCTTTGATGCCCATCAATGCGCCGCTCGCGCTATCGGCCAAGATCGTGACCCCACCCGATGAGGTGGAGGCATTGTTGGCAGTGATGCCGACGCCGTACACGCTGCTCACTACCCCAGTGGATATAATGGACAAAGCACCAGCGCCGGCATTGATGGCGGCAATACCACCAAGTCCGCCGGTTACGTCTGCCGTCAAAATCGTCAGGTCACCGGTTGAGTTGTTCGTGGTGATGGCACCGATGCCATATCCACCTTCCGCCGTCACCGCCCCGGTCGCCGTTATCGACAACGCACCCGTGCCCTCATTATATCCCACAATACCGTCGCTGCCTCCCGTTACCGTGGAAGCAACGATCTCCAGATCAGTAGCATTAGAATCGTTCCGGGCACGAATGCCGATGTCACCAACGCTGGATACCGCACCCGTCGAGGTAACCGACAGCGCACCGGTGCCAAAATTTATTGCCTCAATGCCGTTTTTGGAGCCGCCCGAGACATCATCGACGGAAATTGTTAGGTCGGTGCCAGAGTTGCGGGCAAGGATGCCGTAGGTGCTTATACCGACAACCGCTCCAGTGGCGGTCACCGACATTGCGCCGCGCCCAAGGTTGTTTGTGTAAATACCATCTGTGGCACCGGTGACGCCAGCAACATTGATATCCAGATCCAACCCGCTGCTCTGGTTTCTAGCCACTATGCCCCTGGTGCTGGTGCCAGTGACGGCACCAGTCGCGGTCACCGAGAGCGAGCCAGTACCGTCGTTACGCGCATTGATACCAATACCGCCTGAAACCGAAGCAGCGTCGATGGTCAGGCTGGTACCAGCGTTAGTGGCAAATATACCGGTGGTTACCCCGGTCACGGTCCCCGTCGATGTGGAGGAAAGTGCGCCGGTGCCGTTGTTGCGCGCGTCGATACCGTCTTGACTACCCGAAACATCGGTGGCGGTAATGGTCAAATCGGTACCGGGTGGATTGTTGGTGGCTTTAATGCCATCTCCGTTGGTTTCCGTTACGGGCGCGGGCGCCGAAACCGTCAAGGGACCGGACCCACTGCCCGTCGCAACTATGCCCGTTAAAGCGTAAGCGGACGGAGCGGTCAGTACACCACCCCCCAAAGCCAATCCTGCCGCCAAAGCGGCTAAGGAAGCGCCGTCGGACAAATTGATACCAAATTGGCGGCTTTTGCGATTTTTGGATGAAATGAACGAATTTTTCTCGGCGAATTTGCGGCGCATGCTCGACAATCTATTACAGCTGATTTGGGGATAATGTGGCTAGTCACACTATTTAGACGGAGCCGCCCTTACGCAATTTCGGATGCCGCGCTACCGCACGACTGTGAACAATTGTGACTTATGACAATTGTTCACAGTTTTTACCTTGGGGAACTTCTTGAGCGCACATAATCGTCTCGTAAAACGATGTCTCCAGTTGGAGGATCACGCGATAATCTTATTTTCGCACGGTTTATTGCAACGAATACTTGCCCAGCAACAGCGGGACTTTCTAAGCTGTCACAATGAAACGACGCGTTCCAAATTCTTTTGCGCGACCTTGGATTTCAGGCGCGAAAATGGCCTGAACATGAGATGGGACAAAGAGCTGAGGGAAAGCGGCTATTCCTAAACAGAATATGCCATCGTCACGGTTGCAGCTTATTCCAACCCGATCAAAGCCGCAGCGGCAACTTCGCCATCCTGCTCGGACGTTCCGCCGCTGACGCCAATGGCGCCGACAATCCGGCCGTTGATGACAATCGGCGTGCCACCTTCAATGGCAACCACACCCGGCAGGCTTAGCACGGCGTTGCGTCCGTCAGCGATGGAATCGAAAAACGCCTTCGTGCTCCGTTTGAAGCGCGCCGCGGTGCGCGCTTTTTCGCGGGCGACCAGATCGGACCCATATTGTGTGCCGTCCATCTTGTGGAACAGAACAAGCTCGCCGCTTGGTTCGACGATGGCGAAGGCCATAGTGAAATTGCGCGACCGTGCGGTCTGTTCAGCGGCGGCGACAATCGTTTTTGCCTGCGCAAGGGTGACTGGGCTACCGTAAGGCAATGGCGACTGTTGCGCGCCTGCAGCGGTGGTCAAAACAATCGCCGTCACCGCACCCAAAAACATCCGTCTCATCATGACCTTACCCTCTGCAGTCCTTTTATCACGCCCGTTAATTGTCAGATATTTCCCGCGTGCGCTATCCGGAAAGTGCCAAGCTTCTTTGCGCCATGGCCCAATCGCCAAATGCAGTCGCATTGTGCCGGCAAATATTATGCCGGTTCCCCCCGCCTTTGCATTGACACAGCCCTTCAAATGCCGCTAAGCGCGCCCCCTACCCTGTGCCCGGATGGCGGAATTGGTAGACGCACCAGCTTCAGGTGCTGGCGCTGGCAACGGCGTGGAGGTTCGAGTCCTCTTCCGGGCACCATTTTCCAACAGTGATGAAGCGCAATATCCGATGGCGCGGGCGCTTAACGCCTAAGCTTGCTTGTCCGGATCAATGTGCAGCCAGTCGGCATGGCGCGGTGCCTTTTTGGTTTCGCTCCATTCTGCAAGCATCAACGGCGCGACGCGTTTTAATTCGGCATATTGTTCGGGCGTGCCGATGTTGCATGCAAGCTCCAGCCGGTGGCCGTTGGGATCAAAGAAATAGATCGAGCGGAAAATCCCGTGATATGTCGGCCCGACCACATTAATGCCCTGCGCCTCGATATGCGCTTTTGCCGCAAGCAGGGCGTCAAGGTCGCTGACTTCGAACGCGATATGCTGGACCCATGCCGGGGTGTTGGGATCCTTCCCCATGTCGGGTTGGTTCGGCAGTTCGAAAAAGGCGATGACATTGCCGCCGCCGCAATCGAGGAAGATGTGCATATAAGGGTCATATTCCCCCGTGGACGGAACATGATCCTCGGCAAAGGCGGTGGTGAATTCCATGCCCAAAACGCGCGCATACCAATCCGCCGTGGCCTTTGCATCCTTGCACCGATAGGCCACATGGTGAATGCGGCGAAGCGCGATGGGCGCGGTCATATCGCCCCCTCTTCGACCGTCAGCGCGCCGCGCTCAATCTGGTCGCGCTCAATGCTTTTGAACAAGGCGGTGAAGTTCCCTTCGCCGAAGCCCTCATCTTTCTTGCGTTGGATAAATTCGAAGAACACCGGCCCAATCATCGTCTGCGAGAATATCTGCAGCAGCAGACGCGGGTCACCATCTTCGGTGGAACCATCGAGCAAGATACCGCGTGATTGCAGCTCGTCGACGGGCTCACCATGGCCGGGCAAGCGCTCCTCCAGCATATCATAATAGGCCTTGGGCGGTGGCGGCGCGAATGGCGTGCCCAGCGCTTTCAACCGGTCCCAGCACGCTGGCAGGTCATCACAGGAAAAGGCGATATGCTGAATGCCTTCGCCATTATACGCACGCAAATATTCCTCAATCTGCCCGCCGCCTGCTTTACCTTCTTCGTTCAACGGAATGCGGATTTTGCCATCCGGCGCGGTCATCGCGCGGCTGGTGAGGCCGGTATATTCGCCCTTGATATCGAAATAGCGGATTTCACGGAAGTTAAAGACGCGCTCATAAAAGCTGCCCCAATGCGCCATGCGTCCGCCATATACATTGTGCGTCAGGTGATCGATAATCTTGAAGCCAGCACCCACCGGGTTGCGATCCACGCCGGGCAGATAATCAAAATCGATATCGTAAATCGACAGCGCGTCACCATAGCGATCGACGAGGTAAATCATCGCCCCGCCAATGCCGCGAATGGCGGGCAGCCGAAGCTCCATTGGGCCCGTACGTGTCTCAACGGGCTCAGCGCCGCGGGCAATCGCTTCGTCATAAGCGATCCGCGCATTTTTCACGCGAAACGCCATGCCGCACGCCGAGGGACCATGCTCTGCAGCAAAATAGGCCGCCGGGCTTTTGGGTTCGTAATTGGCGATCAGGTTGATTTCACCCTGACGCCATAGGTCCACGTCCTTCGACCGGTGACGGGCAATGCGCGTAAAGCCCATGCGTTCGAACACAGGTTCCAGCAGGCCTTTTTCCGGTGCGGAAAATTCGATGAATTCGAACCCATCGAGACCCAACGGATTTTCGAACAAATCGGCCATGCTACTGCTCCTGCGAAACTGGTTACATTTGAAACCAGTTTACGGCATCGCTCTTAAGGAGTCAATGCAAGCAGGCGTTACGTGAAGTGCAGACGCCGGTATTTGCCACGGAAATATAATAAAGGATCGCGGCGCGGTTCAAAGCTCGCTTTTTCGACGCGACCGACGAGGATGAAATGGTCCCCCGCCTCGTGCAGCGCGTGCCGTTTGCATTCAAAGATACCGAGCGAGCTGGGCAAAATAGGCGCGCCATATTCGCCGACTTCCCACCGCGTTCCGGAGAACCGATCTTCGCTTTTTCCCGCGAACAGGTTGGACACCGGTTGCTGGCCAATCTGCAGCACGTTGACCGCGAAATCATCAATCCCGCGCAACACCTCTGCACTGCCCGAATTGTTGGCTATACAGACGAGCAGCAATGGCGGATCAAGCGACACGCTGGTAAAACTATTCGCCGTCAGGCCAACGGGCCGCCCATCGGGCGCATGGGCGGTGATGATGGTCACGCCCGTTGCAAAGCAGCCCATTGCATCACGCAATGTGCGCGCATCGGAGCCCGATCGATATTCGGGAATGAAGCGCGGTTGCTTGCGCTCCAGAAAATCGATCAGCAAGCCGTTGAACGCTTCGGTTCGTTCCGCCACGATCAGCAGCCCGCCGCCGTCGACATCAATCGCTTCGACATTGGGAAAAGTGGAGGCAAAGCCCGTTTGCGGGTCAACGCCGTCCGACGCGCCAAGTGCGCCGCGCACCACCAAAACGGGAATGTTTCGCGGCGGCGCGGCTTGCGCAAGCCGCGCATCCACACCGTCGGTGCCGAATGACGCAAAAATTTTGCTGTCATATTCAGATGGCGCAAGCCCCTGCCCCAAGGCGGCAGACAGCTTCTCGGCCGAAACCTTCACCGCTTGGGCATCGGTATGCGCAGGCGGGTCGAGAAGGATAAGCCCAGACGCCAAGGTCGCGGCATCCTCAGCAAGCGCCATCGTTGCAATCCATGCACTGTGCGTTGCCGCCACCACCACAGGTCGCGTCCGCATCTGCCCCAGAACCGCGCGCAAATCGTCTACAAAGGCGTCAATGTCATAACGGCCATCGGACGGCCAATCGCTGCCGCCATGCCCGCGCAGGTCCACGTTAATGACATGCCGGCCAGCCTGTTCAAGGCCAACCGCGACATCTTCCCAGACCTTACGCGTTTGCCCAAAGCCGTGCAGCAGGACGATCGAGGGTTCATCGGCGGAACCGATATCGTCCGCTTCAATCCTGACCCCGGCAAAGCCCTTAAATTCTCTTACATATCGAAGCGACATTCGCCTGCACCCCAAATTCTGTCTAACGGTGTCATCTATCTTTCACCCGTGGACGTTAACGGCCCGAAACGCAAGATTTTAGGCGCGTTCGGTGGAAATGACGGCCATCGTGATGCGCGAAATGCACACCAGCTTTCCGGCCTCGTCCTCAATGCGGATCGACCAGATTTGTGTTGTCCGGCCGATGGATTCGGCTTTGGCGGTTGCAAAAACCAGACCGTCCTTTGCCGGACGAATATGGTTCGCGTTGATTTCCATACCCACGGTCGCAAATTTGCTGCGGTCCACGGTCATCGCCGCGCCGACCGATCCGACCGTTTCGGCAAGCACTACCGAAGCGCCGCCATGCAATCGGCCATAAGGTTGCTTTGTGCGTTCATTGACGGGCATGCTGGCCTTGATCCAGTCGTCGCCATAATCGATAAACCGAATGCCGACATAGCCGGGCATACAATCGCCACCATTTTCAGTGAGCGAATTGAGATCAAGTGCGTCGTCAAACCAGATTTTTGCCATAGCCCGCAATTAGCCCGACAGACGACTATTGCAACCTAGTGTTTTGCCCAGCCCAGCGCAGCGACGACATCTGCCCAACTGACCAGCTTGAAATTCTGCGTGGCCGGGCGATTGTCGCCATCCTGAACAACCAAAAGCCCGCCGGGGAAATTAGGTCCAAAATCACCCAGCATCAGTTCGATGCCGTCGGTTTCTTGGACGCCGTCAACTTTACCGTCGTTAATGCGAAAGCGGCCGACATATTTTGCTTCGGGAAGTTTATAGACAGCATAAGCATTATCGCCTTGGCTGGAAACGACGACATAACCGCCATCGCTGCCAGATGGTGCCAGCGCGACGCCTTCGGCATCCATGACGATTTCGTTGCCATCGGCTTTGGCAATTGCGGTGGGTGTCATCGACCCGTCTGGCGACGCATCAAATTGCCACAGGCCGACATCTTCTTCAGCGACATATAATATGCCGGTTCGGTCATCGACTACACAGCCCTCGGACTGCGTGCCAAGCTTCAGACTGCGGACACGCTTTCCAGTCGGGACAGCGCCGTTGGTGTCAATCGCGATTTGGTCAATGCGACCATCTTTCAGAACGACAAATCCGAACAGCGCCTTGTCGCTGGCGCGCTGCCACAGGCACATGCCATAGGCTTCGCCCGCACCGACGGCTATCGAACCCAGCGGAACCAAGCCTTTGGCATCGGTATCCAGCCGGAACAACGCCATCTGTGCCTGCGCAAGGTCCTGACGGTCGCTGGCGGCGACGAGCACCCCAATGCTGCCCCCGACATCGCGCAGATCGACATTGTTGAGGCGTGGCGACGGCGTAAAACTAACCTGACGGCCTTGCAAATCATAGACATGAATGCCCGCGCGCTTATCGGTGCCGACAATCAGGCTTTGCTCTGGTTTCGCTGGGTTCCGCCAAATTGCAGGATCATCGGCCGCATCGTCCAGGCTCGCAACGGGCTGCGTTTCCAGCCTTGCGCTGACCGATGCCGTCGAAAGCGGGCTCATCGCCGGCTGCGGCGAAGCGCAACCGGCGAGGAGTAGAACCGAAAGGACGCGGAAGTCGCGCATTAGAAGTTTACCCGAATACCACCTGAGTAACGGCGACCGAAACGTTCCCATTCAATCGTATACCGGCTGGTGAACGGGGTCGAAACGCCCTGCGCATTCAGGATATTCGACGGGTCGGAATAGCGACGGCCAGGATTGTTCAGCAAGTTTGCGGCATCAAAATAGATTTCGATACCATTGGAAATTTCATAGCGTGCCGAAAAATCGAGCTCGTCATCTTCCGCCCAATAGGTATCGCCTGCGCTATCGAGATTGTCGGCAAAACCATCTGCCCAAGCGGTCCGGTTTTGGTACTGCAAACGCAGCGACAGACCATATTTCTCATAATATGCGCCGACATTATATACGACCTCCGAAGTGCCGGGCAGTGGCACCTTGCGTTCGGGCGAGATGGTCGCACCGGCAGAATCCAATATGGCGGGTTTCGTCACTTCGCTGTCATTGTACGTGGCGTTGGCGGTGATGCCAAAGCCACCCATCCAATCGGGCAAGCCAAGGTCGCTCACATAAGGCTCCAACTGGACCTGCGCAGCGGCTTCGACGCCGCGTACGCTGCCTGAACCGCCGTTGGTAATCCCGCTGAACGCGTAAGCCGAACGATCAACACCGTTGCTGTCGAGCGCATTTGAACCAAATGTGCTGCGCGACGTGTATAATACGTCCTCTACCTTTTTGTAGAAGGCACCGAGCATGAAATAACCCTGTGGCTGGACATAATATTCATAATACGCATCGACGCCATAAGAGCGCTCTGGCTTAACGCCGGGATTTCCGCCTGAGATGCGTTGGTTGCTGTCATCAATCACAACATTGGGACGCAGCTGATCATAATCCGCACGTGCAGCGCCACTGGTGAAGCCGATGCGCAGTTTCTTGTCGGTATCGACGTCGAAATTGAGATGCATGCTTGGGAATACCAGCGTTCCGGTATTTTCAGCGGTTACAGGCCCAGTGACCGTACCAACCGTCGCGACCGCGGTGCCGCGGTTCTTGACACGTTCAATACGCGCACCACCCACGGCTGAACCCCAGTCGTAGCGCACTGTGCCCATCAGGTAGCCGGCCAAAACCTCTTCCTGAACGTCGTAGATATTTCCGAGCGCGGGCGTGAATGTAAAATTGTTGCGTGCAGCGTCGCTTGCCGCGCGCATTTTATCCGCGTCGAAATAGTGGAAAGTATATCCCATCGGTATCTTGCCCTTGAAGGGTGTGTCCAAGCTGAAACCATTATAGCTTGTCGATATTCCGATGGTCGCAAATTGACCTGCGCTATTGAGTGCCATGCTGCTTTCATCAACGGTTTTGGTGCGTTGATCAAACTGGAAGCCAGCCTTCAACACTGCGTCTCCGCCCAAAAACTCGGTTTCGCGCGAAACAACAAACTTCGCGGTATAGGCCTTTGTGGTGTCCACAGCGTCGAGTATATTCATCGACGCGAGCGGCTTGGTAAAGCTGTCGATGTCGGTAACGGGCGTACCCGCCTCGTAACGCGTTGGGCTGCTCAGCTGGACCGTGGTGAATAGCCGTAAACGGGCAAAATTCGGATCCGTGAAGTCATAGGCAACCGTTGGACGCAGGTTACGTGTGCTTGGGCTATCCCAGGTTGTTTCGCCGACAACAGAACGGTCGTCCTTGGATTCTGTATAATTGCCAAGCCAGTTGAATTTCCAGCCATCGCCAAATTCATGCATACCTTCGATGGTGTTGGTAAAAATCGACTGTTCAAACGCACGAAGCGTTGAGCGCTGGCGAATGTCGATGCCATAGATAGTGCCTTGGAAGGGCGTATTTCCAATACAGACATCGGCATAGCCCGTCGTGGTTGGCGTTGGGTTTACCGCCGTTCCGCACGCGGCGCTATTGGCCACCAAGTCACCTTGACGGTCATCAAGGTCGAAGCGGAAATTGTCCCGCATTTCGTCGTCGGTGAAGGTGGTGTAAATTGAACGCAGCGAGATGCTGTTGTCGGCATTCGGCTTCCAATCCAGTCGGCCCGAGAGCGACCAGTTGCGGCGTGTCAAACGATACAGCTTGTTTTCCGTTTCATGCGCCCAGAATCGGC
>CAZCXQ010000013.1:0-4608 GCA_964502655.1 uncultured Sphingorhabdus sp. | reverse complement strand
CTGGCCGCTGATCCTGCGACACCCGTTCATAATCCGTCTCGAAATTGTCCGTAATCATAGCGCGCTGATAATAGCTGCCCGACACCAGTACGCCGATTTCACCTTCACCAGCGGGAACACGCGTCGAAACAACAGCCGAACCTTCATATTGCGGGCGGTTGCCAAGCTCGGCAATGCCATATCCGGCCTTGCCCGCAAAATGGAACCCGTCATAATCGAACGCTGAACGCGTGATGACATTGACGTTACCCGACACGGTTTCGCCCGGCATGTCTGGCGTCACAGCCTTTGACACGATGATTTGTGCGGCAATTGCTGAAGGGATGGAGTCAAACCGCGCGTCGCGGCCTTCAGGGCTGACGACGTTGATGCCGTCGAACGACAATGTGGTCCAATAGTTCGGCGCGCCGCGGATGCTGATATAACGGGCCTGTCCTTGGTCACGTTCAACCGCGACACCGGGAAGACGACCTGTCGCCTGCGCAATGTTCTGGTCAGGAAGACGGCCCGCCGCGTCAGAAGACACAACGCTCACTAAGGAGTCTGAATTTTTCTGCACCTGCAAAGCGGCCGCTTCTGATTCCGCAATTGGCCGTGAACCTGTGACGACGATCGCGTCACCATCCGCTGCATCTGCCGCTGGCGCGGCCTGCGCCATGGCTGCAACTGGGAAAATTGCGAGCACCGCAGCGCTGCACAGCATAGTGCTACGAACGAAAGCGCGCGAATTTATGAACCGACTTTGCATATATTTGCCCCCAATAACCGTCAAACAATGTTAAACATTATGTCGCGCATTAGACGGGGGTTGTGACTCGTCGGCATATGAACAATGACAATTTGGCGACAATGCTGTTACAGCATGTGCAACCGCGGAAATCGGTGCCGTAAATATGTAATGTTTTCGTGGCACGCCGCATTTGCCAATTAAAAAGGATGATTTTTCGTGAAGCCCGCGCCCGGTTCAAGCACAGTGAAGCCCCTGAAAACGCCTGCTGATGCCCGCTATTTTAACCGCGAATTATCTTGGCTGAAATTCAACGAACGCGTGCTGGAAGAAGCGGCGAATCCGGCGCATCCGCTGCTTGAACGGCTGCGCTTTTTGTCGATTTCCGGCACAAACCTCGACGAATTTTTCATGGTCCGCGTGGCTGGATTGCGTGGCCAACAGCAACGGAAAATTGAAGAACTGTCAATCGACGGCCGTACCCCGTCTGAACAGCTGACCGCAACCGTTGCCGCCGCCGACCGGCTCATGATCCAACAGCAAAAGCTGTGGCGCAAATTGATGCGCGAGCTATCGGCCGAGGGCATTAAAGTCGTTGAACCGTCCGCCCTTGGCAAAAATCTTCAAGCGGCGGTCGGCACATATTTTCAGGAACAGATTCTTCCGGTTCTAACGCCGCAAGCGCTGGATCCCGCCCACCCGTTTCCGTTCATCCCCAATCAGGGCATCAGCCTGATTTTCGATATGCGCCGGAAAAACGATGGCGAAGTCGTGCGCCAGTTGGTGATGATCCCGCAGTCGCTGGCGCGCTTCATCCGGTTGCCCGGCCCCGGCACGCGCTTTGTCACGATTGAGGCGTTGATTAAGCATTTTGTCGGGCAGATGTTTCCGGATTATTTGCTTGTCGCGGCCGGCGCCTTCCGCGTTATCCGCGACAGCGATATCGAGGTGGAGGAAGAGGCCGAAGATCTTGTGCGCTATTTCCGCAGCGCGATCAAACGCCGCCGCCGTGGCCGGATTATCCGGCTGAAGCTGGAAAAAGGGCTGCCCGCGGAACTGGCGACCTTAATCCGGTCAGAACTTGGCGCTGGCGCATCCATCGTCGTCGAAACCGTCGGCTTTTTGGGCATCGGTGACCTTGGGCAATTGGTGGATGAAGATCGGCCAACGTTGAAATTCCCGCCATATTCGCCGCGCTTTCCCGAACGCATTTTGGAACATGACGGAGACTGCTTCGCCGCGATCCGCCAAAAAGACATCGTCGTCCATCACCCCTATGAAAGCTTTGACGCAGTGCTTGCGTTCTTGCAGCAAGCGGCGGTTGATCCGGATGTCGTTGCGATTAAACAAACGCTGTACCGCGCAGGCAAGCAGTCCGCGGTCATCCGCGCTTTGTGTGAGGCCGCCGATGCCGGAAAATCCGTCACCGCTATCGTCGAGCTAAAGGCGCGATTTGACGAAGAGCAGAATTTGCACTGGGCGTCGCAGCTCGAAAATTCGGGTGTTCAGGTCGTCTACGGCTTTGTCGACATGAAAACCCACGCCAAAATTTCGCTCGTCGTGCGGCGCGAGGCGGACGGCTTTCGGACCTATTGCCATTTGGGCACCGGCAATTACCACCCCATCACGGCGAAGGTCTATACCGACATCAGCTTCTTCACCGCCGACCCGCGCGTCGGGCATGATGCGGGGCAGATTTTCAATTATATCACCGGATATATCCCGCCGACCGAGCTCAAGCTTTTGACGATGAGCCCGCTCGGCCTGCGCGAAAAAATCATGTCGCTGATCGATGACGAAATCGCGCATGTTGCGGCGGGGCGGTCGGGCGCTGTCTGGGCAAAGCTGAACTCGTTGGTCGACAAGGCCGTGATCGACAAATTGTACGAAGCCAGCGAAGCGGGCGTGGAGATCGACCTGATCGTGCGCGGCATTTGCTGCCTGCGTCCCGGGGTGAAGGGCATGTCGTCGCGCATCCGCGTAAAGTCTGTCGTTGGCCGTTTCCTGGAGCACAGCCGCATTTGGGCGATGGGCAATGGCGCGGACCTTCCCAATCCCGACGCCAAAGTGTTCATCTCGTCCGCAGACTGGATGTCGCGCAATTTCGACCGCCGCGTCGAATATATGCTGCCGATTGAGAACCCGACCGTGCATGACCAGATTCTGGATCAGGTTATGGTTGCAAACCTGCTCGACAACCAGCAAAGCTGGATGCTGCGGTCAGACGGCCGATATGAGCGAGTCAAAGCAGGAACCATGCCTTTCAATTTGCACCATTATTTCATGACCAACGCGTCATTATCGGGACGCGGAGGCGCGCTTGCAGATGACAAGAAGGTTCCAACGCTGCGCCTCATCCGACAAAGATGAAGGCGGTGCGTCAGGCCGTCATTGATATTGGCTCCAACACCGTGCGACTGGTCGTTTATGCGGGGCTGCCACGCGCACCGCTGCCGATTTACAATGAAAAAAGCCGTGTAAAACTTGGCGCCTGCCTCGCGGGCGATGGCATCATCGATAAAGCGACGATGAAAAAGGCGCTGGCCGCCTTGGCCCGCTTTGAAACGCTGGCAAAGGCGATGAAGGTCGACACGATGCGCGTGGTCGCCACCGCCGCGACGCGCGAAGCCAAAAATGGCGCTGAGCTGGTCGAAAAGGCAGCGGCGCTCGGCATTCATGTGGAGGTGCTGGATGGCGATGCAGAGGCAACCGCCGCCGGGTTCGGCATATTAAGCGATAACCCACATGCCAATGGCTATGTCGGCGATCTTGGCGGTGGCAGCCTTGAGCTTATTCGCATATCCGACGGCAAACTGGGCACGCGCGTGTCCCTGCCGCTGGGCACATTGCGGCATGACATATTGAAGGGCAAATCGACCAAGCAGATTACGCAGATGCTCCGCGATGATATTGCCAAAGCGGTCGGCAAAGCGGGTTTCCCCATCGAAACCGGCCTGCCATTTTATATGATCGGCGGATCGTGGCGGACATTCGCACGGCTGCACATGCACCACAGCGGATATCCGCTCACCATCCTGTCCAATTATGAAATGCCCGCCGACGCGCCCGAAATGATGATGGCGATGGTGAACGACAAGGACGCGTTAACCCGATCCAATGTCGTTGCCACAGGCCGCATTTCGGCGTTGCCGGGGGCGAATGCGTTGCTCGCCGGCATATCGGGCCTGCTGAAACCAAGCAAGCTTGTCACCAGTATTTATGGCCTGCGCGAGGGATTGTTGTTTGAACAGCTGCCCCCCGCCGAGCGCCAAGACGACCCGTTGATCGCCGCCGCGCGTTTTGAAGGCGAACGGCTGGGCCGGTTTCCCTTTCATGGGGACGCGTTGGCACAATGGATTGCGCCTGTATTCGCCGGGCAAAGCCCCAATGATGCGCGGCTGTGCCGGGCGGCCTGTTTGCTGTCCGACAGCGTGTGGAACGCAAATCCCGAATATCGCGCGGACCACGCGCTCGATCTGGCATTGGACGGCAGCTGGCCCGGCGTGAACGCCAGCGACCGCGCGGTGATAGCCGCGGCACTGTGGACGGTGCATGCCGGAAAGCGGACCTTGCCCGAAATGCTCACGGCACTGGCCACGCCCGGCGCGCTCGCGCAAGCGGTGATCTGGGGCCTCGCCATCCGCCTTGCCCACCGGCTTGATGGCGGCACCGGCGGCGCGCTGGCCGACAGCCGCATTGACGGCGACGGCGCAACGCTGCGCCTGCACCTCACCGGCTCCGCCGTGCGATTACAGTCCAACAGCGTCCAGCGCCGTTTGCAGGCATTGGGCGAAGCTTTGGGCTACGCACAGGCGCAGATTTTGGGTTAAGGGACGCCTCGGGTCCGGCCTCGTCCCGACACACCCCCCCGTCGTCATCTC
>CAZCXQ010000012.1:0-25345 GCA_964502655.1 uncultured Sphingorhabdus sp. | reverse complement strand
CCAAGGCTTGGACGATGAAGGTGCGCTGCGGCTTAGCTTGGCGGATGGCGCAATTCGTGCCATTCACGCAGCAGATGTTTTTCTAGTGTAAAGGGGTGGGCGATGTTGCTCGCAATAGACACGGGTAATACCAACGCAAAGTTTGCTTTGGTCGATGACAGCGGCGAGATATTGCACCGTTGGCGCATCGCCACAGACGCACGGCGCACTGCCGATGAATATGCGGTTTGGCTGGATCAGCTCATCCAGATGGCGGGGTATAAGCGTTCGGATATCGATGCTGTAATCATCGCGACCGTCGTGCCGCGCGCGCTGCACAATCTGCAGCTGTTGGCGAAGCATTATTTTGGCTGTGAAGCGCTTGTGGCTGGGCGAGGGACCGTTGGGTGGGGCATTCGACTGCGTGTGGCTGAACCGCAGTCGGTTGGCGCAGATCGCGCCGTGAATGCCATCGCGGCACATGCACTTGCAGACGGGCATAAGATCGTGATTAGCTTCGGCACCGCTACGACGTTTGATTATATCGGCCCCGATGGCTCTTATCGCGGCGGAAGCATCGCGCCCGGCGTCAATCTGTCGCTCGACGCTTTATATGGCGCAGCAGCCATGCTGCCGCGAATTGCAATCGAACCACCGCCAAATGAAAGTGTCATTGGCACAACCACTGTTGGACAAATGCAGATTGGTATCTATTGGGGCTATGTGGCAATGATCGAGGGAATGATTGCCCGAATGAAGAATGAAATTGGCGAACCGGTATCGGTTATTGCGACCGGCGGTTTGGCGATTTTGTTTCAGCAACATGGCCATTTATTTGACCGGGTAGAACCCGATTTGACGCTGCGGGGGCTGGCGCTTTTGTACAGGAATAGAGAAAAAACATAATGACGACCCCAAAAAATGAACTGCTTTTCCTTGCTCTTGGTGGATCAAATGAAATTGGCATGAACGTCAATTTATATGGTTGCGATGGCAAGTGGGTAATGGTTGACCTTGGTCTCACCTTTGCCAATTCAGAGTATCCCGGCGTTGACCTCGTACTTCCAGATCTGGAATTTATCGAGAAGCGTAAAAAAGACCTTTTGGGCATCGTCCTGACGCATGGTCATGAAGACCATATCGGCGCGGTGGCCTATTTCGCCGCCGACCTTGGCGTGCCTCTATATGCCACACCATTCACAGCAACGCTCAT
Organism: uncultured Sphingorhabdus sp.; assembly: GCA_964502655.1. Lineage (GTDB taxonomy): Bacteria > Pseudomonadota > Alphaproteobacteria > Sphingomonadales > Sphingomonadaceae > Sphingorhabdus_B. Next base: position 24,153 of record CAZCXQ010000012.1, on the reverse strand, counting down.
TCGCGGCAAGCTTGAGGAAGAAGGCATCGCCGATATCGTGGAGCTGAATGTCATTCCTATGGAAGGCGCATTCTCCATGGGGCCATTCGATTTTAAATTTGTGACGCTGGCGCACTCCATCCTCGAAATGAGCGCCTGTCTAATCACCACGCCTTATGGCAAGATTTTCCATACTGGTGACTGGAAGCTGGACGAACGGCCTGTCTTGGGCCGCCCAACGACCGCCGACGCGCTAACCGCGATTGGCGACACCGGAATATTGGCGATGGTGTGCGATTCTACCAACGTCTTCAATCATGAATATAGCGGCAGCGAAGGCAGCGTGAAGGACGACCTGCTAACGTCCGTCAAGGCCGCCAAGGGCCGGGTGGTTGTTACCACTTTCGCCTCCAACGCGGCGCGATTGCAGACTTTGGGCGAAGTTGCGCGCGAGAGCGGGCGTACCTTGTGCTTTGCCGGTCGGTCTTTGCACCGTATCCTTGAGGCAGCGCAGGCCAATGGCTATTTGAAAGATCTGCCCAAAACCATTGATATGGAAAGCGTCGATAGCCTTGCGCGCCATGAAGTCATGGTTGTCGCGACTGGCGGGCAGGGCGAAGCCCGCGCTGCGTTGGCGCGCATTGCCGAAGGAAATCATCCCGTGAAGCTGGAGGAGGGCGACACCGTCATCTTCTCGTCCAAGCAGATCCCGGGCAATGAAATCGCCATTGGCATCATCATGAACAAGCTGGCCGAGCGCAACATTCTGACGGTCACCGAAAAGCAGGCACATGTCCATGTATCGGGTCACCCGGGGCAGCCGGAGCTTGCGGCTCTATATGACTGGATTAGGCCCGAAATCCTTGTTCCAGTGCATGGCGAACGCCGGCATATGGCGGAACAGGCGCGTTTTGCGCTTGCCCATGGCATTCCAAAGGCAGTCGTGCAGTCAAATGGTGACGTCGTGCGTTTGGCCCCTGGCGAACCAAAGACGATTGGCAAGGAACGTACTGGGCGTCTTATCCTTGATGGTGACACCATCATCGCGGCGGACGGCGCAACGTTGAACGAACGCCGGCGTCTGTCTTGGTACGGGTTGATATCGGTCGCGTTCGCGCTTGGTCCGAATGACAAATTGTTGGGCAGCCCGGAAATCCGTTTGCATGGCGTTCCCATCGAAGAAGATCTGGATGATTTTATCGACGAAGCGACGGCCGCTGCAGTGACGGCGATTAGGGACAATCGTAGCGATTATGAAAAGCTGCGCGAGTCCGTACGTTTGGCCGTTCGCCGTGTAGCCGTCAGCTGGACCGGCAAAAAACCGATTGTTGATGTGATGATATTGGAGACGGCATGAGCTGGACATCAATTATAGCGATTTACGCGCTTTTTTGGGTGATGACCGCGTTCGTCATCCTTCCCATCGGTGTGCGCACGCATGAAGAATTGGGGCTGCCTAAGGTACCCGGACAAGCAGATAGCGCCCCCGGGAACTTCCAACCCCGCACCATCCTTTTGCGGACAACATTGTTATCCGCAGCACTGTTTGGGCTGTATTATGCTAATTATGTGAATGGTTGGGTTGACCGCCACAGTTTTGACTGGCTGATAAGCAGGCCTGTTTAAGACTTACTTCCGCAGCCGTTCGATGGCTTGGGCCAGCGCAACATATAGCTTGCCGATATCGGACGACAAAAGCGTGACGCCAATGGCGTTGCCATCACGTGTGCTGAGCAACAGGCGCATGATGCCTTCAAAGTCGTGCACATAGCGGTTCACATGCTCGCGGAATTCGCTGTCGTTGCCATAATGATTGGCGATGATCTTTGCTTCTTTTGAATCGAGAAGGCGCACGGCACGGCGGGTAAACACGCCTCTGTCGCCCTTGAGATAGGACGCCCATGCGGTGTCAGTGATGTCGTTCGACAATATCTTCGCAACGTCGATGGCCGTTGAGTTGAGCGATTCGGTCAACAGCACCATACGACGCGCGAAGCTGTCATCTTGAACCGATTCAAAACTGTTTTTGCTATCGGCAATGCGGCCTTCAAGACTGCTGGTCATTTCACCCAGCTCAGCCAGTTGCTTGACGACCAGGCCGGTCGCAGCTTCGGATAGCTCTACATTGCGTTCAATCGCCTCCTGAACGGCAGCATTCATCGACGCGACTTGTGCATCCAATGCATTGGCAAGAGCGGTTCGGTTCTGTTCGGTCAGCTGCTCGGAAATATGGGCGAGTTCATCATCCAAGATCTTCCGGCTGCTTTCCGCCGCAGCGCGCGTGGATTCGCGGACACGCAGCAATGCGGTCACAAGCTGGCCATTGGCCTCATCCGACATTTCCTGAAGCAGCGATTGTGTCTGTCGCAGCGACGCGCCAAGTGCATCGACTTGGTCATGGCGGGCGGCAAAATGGGCATCGCTCTGCTTCATGAGAGCGTCCACCGATTCGCGCTGGGTCGCAATGATCCGCTCCAGCCCGTTCAGCTTCTCCAGCATGCTGCCGCTCAATTCTTCGAGCGATTCCGCGTTCGACAACGCCGACTTTATCTGCGCAACGCCATCGGACAATTGCACACTGAGCACATCCATGGCTGCAGGAATCTTGTCGCTAATTTCATGGTTCGCCGTGCCAAGCGACTCCAACAGCCTGTGGGACTGTTCAATCAGTTGCTGGGTTACAAGCTGGTTATCGGTGAGTGCTGAACCAACCGAGCGGGTGCTTTCTCCCAAGGCGGATACGGCAAAGGCCAGTTTGGACGTTTGGTCGGTTGCGACGCGGTCCACTTCGGAAATCTGCTGTGCGCTTAATTCAATGTGCGCACTAATCGTCGCAATCATCGCACGAATGCGCGCTTCTTCCTGTTCGGTCTGGCTACCAACGTCGCCCAATGCCTTCCGCAAGTCGGCAAGGCTCGACTGAACATGTTCCTGGCTATTGGTGAGGATCGCGTCGATATCGCCCGATGCCTGCGCGATGCCGCTGGCTATGGCTTGCGTTGCGCTGTCCATCAACGTCGCCATTTCGGCGCTGCGGTCAAGTGCCTCTGCACTCCGCACGTCGAGAAGTTTTGCACTGCTGCTGAGCGACTGTTCCAATTTAACGGCCATATCGTCGGCGCGCACTTCAACATCGTCGACATAATCGCGAACCGATTTGCCTGCATCGCGAACGCGCTCCAACGTCGCGATGAGCGCCTTGATCTGAACTTGCGCGTTGTTGCCAGCGCTGCCGATCTGGTTGGTCACATCTTTCGCTGCGCTGGTGACGACCGGCAAATGCTTGCGAAGTTGTTCTAAATTCGTGTTTGCGGATTGGCTTACTGCTTCGAGCGTTTTTGCTTTTTGGTCGCTGTCGGCAAGCGCCGCTGTAAGGATATGGGCGGATTCCACCAGTTTCTGGGAAGACTGGCGTCCAAGCGACTCAAGGTCGCGCGCATTTTGCGACAAAAACTCGCGCGCTAAGGAGATTTCCTCGTTCACGGTGCGCATCCGCTGGCTCAGCAGATTGCTTTCTTTGCGCAACGACGCTGCAACATTGCCAAACCGTGTTGCTTCCCGGCTGCTGTTACGCATCACTAATAGCCACGACACGGCGATCAACAATGCAGGGACGGCCCAACGCACAATGAGCTCAACAATGCGATTGTTGTCGAGGCCGGCTTGCGCTTCCGGCCAGTATGTCAGTCCGAAAAACGCGGTCCAACCCGCAAATGCGAGGAGAAGAATCGTCGGCACCACAAATGCAAAAACACTATGCCGCGGCTGTTCAACTTCATACGCATCTTCAAAATGCGCCGAGTCGACAGCATCGGGAAGTGAATCCCCGGTCACGTGCGTTTCCGCCGCAACATTGTCATGCGAAGATTGGTCTGAGATATGCTGCGTCAAGCCGACGATTTTTGAGCGTGTGGTCATAATCTGTCGTTTACCACAATATTGCGAGAGAGAAACGCAAACTTAACGATATGTGTTGTAACACCATAGAATGTCGATGGATTATGGCGCATTTGACACAGCGTTAAAGGCTGCAGTGGGGGATGATGCATCCCTAATGGCGGAACTACGTGCGTCTTTCGTCGAAAGCGCAAAGCGCCAAATCAGCCTTTTGTCACGGTCGCGTTGTGACGCAAATTGGCAGTATTCCGGGTGGCGATTAAAAGGTCTCGCGGCCAGCTTTGGCGCGACTCACCTGATGGCGTTGGCGGACGAAGCAAGCGCTGGCGCGCCCGGGGATCCTGCCGTCATTCGCAAGCTTAACAAGGCTATAGCCGATATCGAACATTTCATTCTGCAATGATTGAGCCGATTTTGTAGATTTTCATTGGCAAAAGGCGCCTAACCTTCATATCGGACCTATGGTGACCGTTCGCATTCCTGAAAAGCCATCCGTCGCGTTGCTCTCCGTTACTGGGGGCGATGTTTCCGCGTCGCCTACGTCCACGGACAAGGCAAATACTGAGTTAGCGGGCGGTTCGCTCGTGGAGTATCAGATTAAAACGCTTTGCCGCGCCGGCATTACCCGATTTCTCGTTGAGGTCGAGAATGTCGATGGCGCAATGCTGGCCCTGGCTGACCAATGCCGCCAACAAAACGTCCTCGTCGATTTTGTGCGGACGGGTGCAGATATTCAGCGTTACTTGAAGCTCGATGATCGCATTTGGGTTCAATCCGCGCAGCTATATGTGCAGCCTGACTTTGTCGAAACGCTTTCGAAATCGCCGGATAATTTCGTGGCTACAGTGGATGGGCGTGACGAAAATAGCCTGTTCGAGCGCATCGATTTAAATACGCGCTGGGCGGGAGTTTCGATTGTCAGTGCGCGGACAATAGCGATGCTGAAAGATCTCCCCGAAGACTGGAGCATCATTTCCTCATTGTTACGGCAAGCTCTCCTTGCGAACGTGCCGTTGAAGCTTTTGTCGCAGCAACATGTCAACAACGGAACCTTGAGCATTGTCCAAGGTCCGCAGGATTTTGTCCAGTTGAACAAGCAAATTTTGCGTAGGCGGGTTTTAAGTCAGCCGGGTCTGGTGGAGGCACGGGTTTTGGGACCAGTATCGGCATATTTGGTTCCCCACATATGGCAAAGTCCGATCGCCCTTAAGGTCGTCAAATTTGCGGGCCCTGTTTTTGCATTAGGCGCGGTGGTGCTTGGCGTTTCCGGCTTTGAACTGGCAGCAGCCGGCGCTGCATTCGCTGCCGTTGTAACGAATTCGCTTCGCCTTGCGGCAACAGACGATTCGAACGGGCAGGGGAAAATACCCAGCCTGTCGTCTGTCACCTTAGCGCTGCTTGTCATGGCGATGTTTGGCGCGGCGTATATGGACACGTCTTATACGAACGACGGCCTCTTTGCGGCGTTTGCGGTGGCCTCCATTGCATATATTAGCGTGCGTGTGGCATTGCCCGGTTGGGCGGACAGGCTCCTGCGGTCGCCAGCTCTGCTATCGATTTTGGCTGTCGTCGGCACTGCCGTCCTCAGCTTCACCAATGCACTGCAATGGATCATGGTTGCACAGTTAGGCGCGTTTATGTGCGCTTGCTACAATAGCGGCCCCGATAAAAAGGACGATCAGCCTTAAAACGGCGTTAACCTAAAAAAGCCTATGACGGCCGCCATGGTCATTAATGGATAGGCTTTGGACGGTTTGCTTGCCCCCAAAAATGATTTGCTTTCAATTGCGTCCGTTCATGCACGCGATGTTGATGCCCTATGCCAAGACGTTGCATCCATTATATTGCCCTCAGCCGTCCATACCCCGTCTGAGGCCACAATAAGCGCCGTTTCTGTCAAGCTGCTGCAAATTGTGCGTGACATTGAAGCAAAGCTTAAGTTTGCCAGCCCTGAATCAATTACCGGACCATTGCTTGTACAGTCCGGATTTTTGCGGGAACCCGACATCGTTGATTTCGCGCTCGCGCGTGTTGCTGAAGACAATTTGATAGCTCGGCTTGGTGGCGGCATTTCCCAATTGGCTGTCGAATTGCTGGACCATCCAGACATAAGTATTGCGGAAGCCGCACAAGCGCTCCTGGCGGCCGATAGCTTGCACTTGCGGTCGCAGGGCCGGTCTTTTCTGACGCTGCCGCCAGAGCTTTTGTACAAAATGTGCTGGCGCATTGTCGCCGCGCTTGAGCTGTTGTCAGAAAGCCGGTCCGATGAGGTCATCCATAACGCGCGTGCGTTGATTGCAAGCTATGACGAAGCGCGAACAGCCCCGGCATCCGCCCGAAAAATTGTGCATTTTCTGGGCGACACACATCGTGCTTCGTTGTCGAACGCACATCATGCCGGGATACATATATTCGTAACCCATCTCAGCGCGGGCCTGAATATCGGGCATGATCATATCCTTCGGTTGATAGATTTTGAGTCTGCATTCCCGATGATGGTTATGTTGTCGGCCGCGGGCCTTTCGAAGGATGCGGCTCTGCAGGCTATGATCGATTTACGAGCGCAGATACTCTCTCCCCGGGAAGCTGCGCTGTTTGCCGATGAATATGTACATCTCATCCCTGAAATAGCACGCGCGCAACTCAGCAATTGGACTGCGGCGCGCTTGTCATTTCTAAGCGTTGGCCAGACATGAACTGGTCCGCGCCGTTGGCATTCGCTATAACCGGTGAGGTGTCGCCTAACGGCAACCTGCTGCGTGCCGATGATGCGTTGCAGCAGCTTCATATAAGGGCGGGGGGGGAGCCTGGCGGCGTCCTTGCATGCCCCGCTTTGCTCAACCTTTCGCAGATGGTTACACGGCTTCGCATGCGGCTCGCGCGCGCTGTTCGCGTTGCGGACGGGCCAGATAATCTTGAACTGTGGGTGGAGGCCGAGCCTTTTGAGAACGACGTTAAACTGTCTATCTTGAGTTGGCGCACAATTGGCAATGTTGTGGTCAAGGCAAAGTCGGATGATGTATGGACTGATCAAGGTCAAGAACCAGTAAGGCTTGGATTTGACAGAGCTTTGCGTCTGATTGATGCCCGCGGGCCGGTTGAAGACATTATAAAAAATACAGATTTTGGTTCGTCAGCCACAAACATACTCGGCAGACTTTTCGGCGCGGACGCCCTGCCTGCATTCCAAAATGTTGAAAAATTTCTTCCGATCAGTCGGCATAACGTCCGTACGCGCACCGATGGCAATATGCTGGTGTGGGGGCAGCCCGAACGCTATGCCCAAGGTGAAATTTCTGGCTATACCTTGTTTCTTGCGCAGAATGGGAACGTCCAATCTGCTAGCATTGCGCAGACGAATAGATCATCTGCGGGCGCACTTTTTGGCAAACAGCTTGCTCCGGTTCTGCGGCAGCCATTAAATCGTATCATTGCGAATGCCGAAACGATCGGGAGCGAATTGTTAGGGCCGATACGTGAAAATTACGCATCATATGCCCGCGATATTGCCAATGCGGCGCGGCATCTTTCCGGTCTTGTTGACGATCTGAGCGATTTGGAAGCCGTTGAGCGGCCCGGCTTTTCAACGGCCAAGGATGAGATCGAGCTGGGAGATGTCGCGCGCCGCGCTGCTGGATTGCTGGCGTTAAAGGCTGCAGACCATCGCATGACGCTCTCGGTGCCTGACGACAAAATAAATGTCCCGGCCATAGCCGAATTCAGGCGCGTCCTTCAGGTGATGCTTAACCTTATCACCAATGCGATCCGATATTCGCCCGACGGAACTGAGGTTCAGGTGGAAGTTGGCGCCGAGGATGGATTTGCACATATATCCGTGTCCGACCAAGGTGCGGGTGTTGGCCATGAAGATCACGAACGCATTTTTACCAAATTTGAGCGCTTGGGGCGCACCGGCGATGGTGGGAGCGGCCTAGGGCTCTATATATCGCGTCGCTTGGCACGCGCGATGGGGGGCGATCTGACCGTTGCGGCTGCAAAAGGCGGAGGCGCTAAATTCACGCTCCGCCTTCCACAATAATTAACGCTGGTCCAGGCTCGGATATGGGCGGTGGTTTGGACCCGTGTACAATTGACGTGGGCGGCCGATTTTTTGTGCCGGATCGGAAATCATTTCATTCCATTGCGCAACCCAGCCCACGGTGCGGGATAGTGCGAACAATACGGTGAACATTTCCGTCGGGAATCCAATCGCCGACAAAATGATACCGGAATAGAAGTCAACGTTCGGGAACAGCTTCTTTTCAATGAAATATGGGTCATTTAGCGCCATTTCTTCAAGCTGCATCGCAACATCGAAGATTGGGTCGGTAATGTTCAGCTCGCTCAGAACTTCACGAACCGTTTTCTGCATGACTGACGCGCGCGGATCGTAGTTTTTGTAGACCCGATGACCAAAGCCCATGAGGCGGAAGGGATCGTTCTTGTCCTTAGCGCGCTCAATGTAATGCGGAATGCGGTCTGGCGTGCCGATTTCGCGCAACATGTTGAGCGCAGCTTCGTTCGCGCCGCCATGCGCTGGGCCCCAAAGGCAGGCGATACCAGCTGCAATACATGCAAACGGGTTCGCTCCCGACGATCCAGCAAGACGTACGGTCGATGTCGAAGCATTTTGTTCGTGGTCGGCATGAAGGATGAAAATCCGGTCCATCGCGCGTTCGATGACAGGGTTCACAACATATTCTTCGGCAGGAACACCAAAGGTCATGCGCAGGAAGTTGCCGGTGTAGGACAGGCTATTGTCCGGATAGACAAATGGCTGACCAACCGAATATTTATACGCCATTGCGGCGATGGTTGGCATTTTGGCAATCAAACGATGGCTGGAAATCATGCGATGCGTTGGGTCGCTGATATCCGTCGAATCGTGATAAAATGCAGATAGCGCACCGACGACACCGCACATAATCGCCATCGGGTGCGCGTCACGGCGGAAGCCACGATAGAATGTCGCCAGCTGCTCGTGCAGCATCGTGTGACGTGAAATGGTGTGGCTGAAATGATCGAGCTGCGCCTTGTTGGGCAGTTCACCATTCAACAGCAAATAGGATACTTCCATGAAGCTCGACTGTTCCGAAAGCTCTTCAATGGAATAACCACGGTGCAACAATATGCCTTCATCACCGTCAATGAACGTCAGCGCGGATTCGCAGCTTGCAGTCGAGGTGAAACCGGGATCGAACGTGAAATGATCTGACACGGCATATAATTTGCGGATATCGATGACGTCGGGTCCTTCCGAACCCTTCATGATCGGCAATTCAAAGCTGTTTTCGCCAACGGTAAGAGTTGCGTTATTATCGGCCATTTTCAAACTCCATACATTGCTACCCGACATAGCGGGCCGCCCAACCGGGCATATTTCCGTTTAAGACACAGAACGTTCAAAACGTCGTTTGCGACTGCTTTCGGTCCTTCAAATGCCACTATTTCATGGGGAGAAAATGGCTTTGTCGTTGGCTAGCCCAATGGTAGCAAATTTAGCGGTCGTCAAGGCAAACAATAGCCAAAAATTGGGAGGTTAGTTGCCTCGCTGCATAATGGTGGTAGACAGCGATTGTGGTGGGGATATCGCACATTTTGACCCTCAACAATATGCCGCGCGTGGGCGGGGGGCGTAGGTGGTTCAGCGCCCTTGAAAATTGGCTTGATCAGGAGCGCGATCAGCTGCCCCTGTGGTTGCCGGTTGGCATAAGCATCGGGATCGTCATTTGGCAATTTGGTGGGGCTTCGGCGGCCCCGGGATTATTGTTACTGGCCATTGCGGTTGGGCTGTTTGCGTTGCTGGCGAAACCGCATAGTCGCAGCCGCCAGTTTTTAGCGATGGCGGCAGTCGCCATTTTGCTTGGTTTTGGGCTCATTAGCCTGAAGTCGGCGGCGGTGGACCAGCCCGTGATGGGCAAGATTTGGATCGGTGATTTTTATGGGCGGATTGAAGCCGTCGAAAATCTCACAGCGCGCGAGGTTGTTCGTCTGCGGCTTGCGACGGATGCGCAGGGCGGATTGCCTCCGGTCGTCCGCGTAAATCTTTCGCCCGAGCAATATCAATCAACATTTCAGGTTGGCGCGGTCATTCGGTTGCGGGCGAGGTTGATGCCGCCTGCTGGGCCAACATTGCCGGGCGGATATGATTTTGCGCGCCGGGCATGGTTTCAACAGATCGGCGCAACCGGGTCTGCATTGGGAACCGTAACCTTGATTGAGCCCGCAAGGGGCAGCGCGATGTTTTCGGCAAAGCGGGCGCAACTCACGCAGCATATTTTGGCATCGATGCCGCCTGATGCCGGCGCCATTGGCGCGGCGCTTGTGACGGGGGATCAGGGGCATATAGACGAGGCAGATGCGCAAGCGATGCGGGATAGCGGATTGGCGCATCTGTTGTCGATCAGCGGGCTTCATGTGACGGCGGTTGTTGGATTTATCTTTATCGCGGTCAGCCGGTTGCTGTCATTGTCGTCATGGCTGGCCTTGCGGATTTCGGTGCCGATCTGTGCGGCGGCCGCTGCCGCAATGGGGGCAGTAGCCTATACCCTTTTAACGGGCGCAGAGGTGCCAACGATACGTTCCTGCATTGCTGCGCTTCTGGTGCTCGTGGCATTGGCGTTGGGCAGGGAAGCGCTTACCCTGCGTTTGGTTGCATTTGGCGCGTTGATTGTCCTGCTGTTCTGGCCAGAGGCGATGGCCGGGCCAAGCTTTCAACTCAGCTTCGCCGCTGTTGCCACGATTGTCATCCTTCACGAACTGCCACTGGTAAAGCGCTTTGCCGAACGGCGGGACGAGCCGGCCCTATATCGACTTGCCCGGGCCGTTGTTTCACTGGTGCTCACCGGGCTCGCTATCGAAATAATCTTGGCCCCGATCGCCTTGTTTCATTTTCATAAGACAGGACTTTATGGTGCCTTCGCCAATGTCGTCGCGATACCCATGACGACCTTCGTGATTATGCCGTTGGAGGCGTTAGCACTTGCGCTCGATTTGGTCGGCCTTGGCCTGCCATTCTGGTGGCTCGCCGGACACGGGATTTTAGCGATTTTGGCATTGGCACATTTTGTCAGCGGGTTGCCCGGCGCAGTTTCGATGATGCCTGAAATGCCCATCTGGTCTTATGCGGCATTCTGGGCGGGGGCATTGCTTTTTGGCTTGCTGCAAACGCATATCCGTTATGTGGGTATCCCGATTTTCCTTATCGGCATTGCCGGAATGGTCTTGGCGCCACGGCCCGATATATTGGTCACAGGTGACGGAAAACATCTGGCTCTCGTTACAGCCGACGGAAAATTATCGCTCTTGCGCGGCAAGGCAGGCGACTTTGTTCGGGACATGATCTCCGAAAAAGCGGGAAGCAATGCTGTCGCCACACCGATAGAACAATGGCCGGGCGCAAAGTGCACGCCCGATAACTGCATTATATCAATTGCTGCGCCCAACCGGACCTGGACGATATTGGCAACGCGCACGGCCTACCAAGTCCCAGCCATGGAGATGGCCGCGGCGTGCAAGCGCGTGGATATCGTCATGAGCGACCGATGGTTGCCGCAAAGCTGCCGGCCCAAATGGATTAAAGCAGACCGCGGACTGTTAGAGCAAAGCGGCGGACTTGCTATCTATTTGGCGGAACAGCGCGTGATGACCGTCAACGAAAATCGCGCGCATATGCCATGGGTGCAGGCGGCCAAAGCTGCACAGCAGAACGCAGATTTACATCAATGATATCTGCGCAATAGTCCCGCTAGCTTACCTTGCACCTCAACCTCGTGCTGCGCATAATATTGCGGTTCATACATGCTGTTGGCGGGATCCAAACGGATTTGCTGACCTTCGCGGCGCAGATATTTCAGCGTTGCTTCTTCACCGTGCACCAATGCTACAACAATCTCGCCATCGCGCGCGGTCGTTGCTTTACGGATGAGGGCGTAATCACCATCCAATATCCCCGCCTCGATCATCGAGTCACCGGAAACTTCCAGCGCATAATGCTCGCCCGCGCCCAAAAGCGCCATGGGCACCGACAAGGAACTTTGGCCTTCCAACGCTTCAATCGGCACACCCGCAGCAATTTTCCCATGCAGCGGGATTTCCATGACGTCGTTCGCAGCCACGGGCAACTGCACCTGCGCCTTGTTGCTGGCAACCGCAGGAGTGAGCTTGGTCACATTATCGCTACGCAAGTTTCCGCCATCGGGCAGTTTCATCACTTCGAGCGCGCGGGCGCGATTGGCAAGACGGCGGATAAAGCCGCGTTCTTCCAAAGCACCAATCAACCGATGCACACCTGACTTGCTTTTCAAATCGAGCGCTTCCTTCATTTCTTCAAATGAGGGGGAAATCCCGCTTTCATCAAGTCGCTGGTTAATGAACACAAGCAGTTCATGCTGTTTGGCTGTGAGCATATTCAGGGTTCCATCATGTTGAACATGAGAAGAACGATTAGAGAACAAATGCGGTTAAGTCAAGAACATTTGTGTCCGGTAAGCGCGTCGCGGTCAGAACAACCGATGATATTGAACAACCGCACCAGATGGCGTGGCAGGGGCATCTACATCGCGGATAATCAGCGCATTGCTGTGCGATAGCGGCGAGACCAACCCGCTATCGCGCGTGTTAAAAGCTGTGATGGCGCCGGCTTCAACCCTGGCGCGAACATATTCTGCCCTGTTTCCGCCGTTAGACAATGCGTTGTTGGTCTTGGCTTCAAAGATTTCGGGGAGCGGCGAGAGGCTGCCCGCCATATGGCGTATCAGCGGCAGCAGGAACAGAAACGCCGTTACAAATGCTGAAGTCGGATTACCGGGCAAGCCGAGCACGATTGTGTCGCCAATCTTTCCCGCCATCACGGGTTTTCCGGGGCGCATCGCGACCTTCCAAAAGTCCATATCTGCGCCAATATTGCGCAGTGCCGTTTGGACCAAATCATGGTCGCCAACCGACGCGCCGCCCGTTGTGACGATAATATCGGTGGTTGATGCAAGCGCGCTCAACCTTGTCTCCAGATCGGTCAGCCTGTCGGCAATAATGCCCGCATGCATGATTTGACATGGCATGTTTGATAGCATCGCGTGCAGCATTGGGCTGTTGGATGATGGTATCTGCGCAGGACTGCACTCTATGCCCGGAGGCAGGAGCTCGTCGCCTGTCGCAACAATCGTTACATGCGGCCAACGGCCAACCCGAACGGTGCCATGGCCAGCCATAGCCGCCAACGCGCACGGTCCAGCCTCCAGCATAGTGCCTGTCGCAAGAACGGTATCGCCGGACGAAAAATCGCCACCCGCCGTGCGAATATGCATGCCCGGGGCAAGCGCATCCTTCGCCGTGGCCATCAGGGTGTCGCCGTCACGCGACGCGTCCTCCTGAATTAAAATGGTATCCGCACCAGCGGGGACATGCGCACCCGTAAAGATGCGCACGGCTTGGTTATGTTCCAATTCGCCAGCAAAGGGCCGCCCTGCGGCGCTTTCACCGATAACACGCCAAGGCCCGGGAAACGCAGCCGACGACAATGCGTATCCATCCATAGCCGATAGATCGGCCGCGGGTTGTGTGCGTTTCGCATGGAGTGGGCCGTGTAGATAATGCCGTGCAGCCTTGGCGAGTTCCAGTTCGACAGACGGCAGCGGCGAAGCCAGCGCCAATAATCGCGCCTGCGCTTCGGCGACCGAAATCATGCGTGCCAATCGCCTGATTTGCCGCCCGTTTTGGACAGCAACCGGATGTCGGAAATCACCATCGATTTATCGAGCGCCTTTGCCATGTCGTACAGCGTGAGCAAGGCAACGGACACAGCGGTCAAAGCCTCCATCTCGACACCCGTCGGACCGTTCAAACGCACACGTGCCTCTGCGCGAATGCCATGGTCTTCAAATTCAAAAGCGATGGCAATTTTGGACAGCATGAGCGGGTGGCAGAGCGGTATGAGTTCGCTCGTCTTTTTCGCGGCCATGATACCGGCAATCCGCGCGGTTCCCAGCACATCGCCTTTTTTAATATTGCCCGCGCGCACAGCCTCAAGCGCCTCAGCGGACATAGTGATGCGTCCTTCGGCAACGGCCTCTCTGGCGGTGTCCGCTTTGGCCGATACATCGACCATATGTGCCGCGCCATCGGCACCCAGATGCGTTAGATTAGCCATGTCCGGTCAATAACCGTTGCGTCGCAAGCTGAACGTCGGCGTTCCGCATCAGGCTTTCGCCGACCAAGAACGTGTTGACCCCAGATGTGGCCATACGCTGGCAATCGGCATGCGTCGAAATGCCGCTTTCGCACACTAGCCATATGTCCTCAGGCACAAGCTTTGCCAAGCGCTCTGTCGTCGCCAAATCGACGTCAAATGTCTTCAAATTGCGGTTGTTTACGCCGACCAATTTCGATTTCAGATGCGTAAGCGCCCGGTCCAATTCGGCCTCATCATGAACTTCCACAAGGACATCCAGCCCCTCAGCAAAAGCCGCATCTTCGATTTCAACCATGGCAACATCGTCCAATGCCGCGACAATAATCAATATGGCATCACCGCCCATTTGGCGCGCTTCGGCGCACTGCCATGGGTCAACCATGAAATCCTTTCGGATGACCGGCAGGTCGCAGGCGTTGCGCGCGGCGATGAGGTAATCCTCATGCCCCTGAAAATAGGGCGCGTCGGTTAAAACGGATAGGCAAGCCGCGCCGCCCGCCTGATAGGCAATGGCATGGGCTGCTGGATCGAAATCGGCGCGGATGAGGCCTTTTGACGGGCTCGCCTTTTTGATTTCCGTAATCAACGCAATGCCAGATGCGCTTTTGGCGCGCAGCGCCGCTTCGAAGCCACGCGGCGGCGATGGGGCAGGCCAGTGCGACAAGCCCTTCGGCTTTCGCTCTGCCACTTCTATGCGCTTCGTCGCGCAGATTTCTGCAAGCTTGTCGGCCATCAATATTTCACCCAACAGTTTAGCAACGCATTGGCAAGACCCTTGTCGATTGCCTCTGCGGCCTCTTCAACCCCATCGGGCATGGTTTCAACTACGCCAGCCACCAACAAAGCCTCTGCGGCATTGAACAATACGGCGTCGCGATACGCGCCACGTTCGCCTAGCAACAACTTACGCAGTTCAGCCGCATTATGCTGCGCATCGCCGCCGCGAATGGCGTCAACCGGATGCACAGGTAGGCCGGCGTCAGCGGCGCTGGTGCGTTGGTACCGGACACCTTCGGGTTCGACCACGGCGACTTCGTTGCCACCGGCCAAGCTTAATTCGTCAAGACCTTCATCACCCGAAATGACCCGCGAATGCTCCGTACCAAGGTGATGAAGTGCCTCAGCATACACAGGGACGTAGGCAGGCCGCGCAATACCGATCAGCTGGCGTTTGACGCGTGCCGGGTTGGCAAGCGGGCCCATCAGGTTGAAAATCGTGCGTTGCCCAATGCGTTGGCGGATCGGTTGAATCCGCTTCATTGCGGGATGATGGTTCGCGGCGAACAGAAAGCAAATGCCTAAGTCTTTCAGCGTCTCTTCCGCCATGCGCCCCGCGCGTTCCATGTCGAGACCGAGGGCCTCAAGCGTATCTGCCGCACCCGCCTTTGAAGAGGCAGCGCGATTGCCATGTTTCGCAACAGGAACCTCGCACGCCGCGACAACAATCGACACGGCGGTGGACACATTAAGCGTATGATGCCCGTCACCACCCGTGCCACAAACATCAATGGCACCTTCGGGGGCATCAATGGGGATCAGCCGGTCACGCATGGCTTGCGCAGCGGCGGCAATCTCCACCATCGTCTCGCCGCGTGCGGTGAGCGCAACGAGGAACGCCTGTATTTCATCTTCGGAAGCACGTGCGTCAAGGATGTCCGCAAATGCCTGTGCGGCCTCGTCATGGTCAAACAAATGCTGCGGGTCGGGCAGGGGACCAAAAGGGTTCATGCTCTGTCCTTCACGGCCATACCGGCAATGCGCATGAAATTGGCCAGCATCGCGTGACCATGTTCGGTCGCAATACTTTCGGGATGGAATTGAACGCTGTGGATGGGCAGCGTCGCGTGGCGAAAGCCCATGACATGGCCGTCATCGCTGGTTGCATTTACGACAAGGCTGGGCGGCACGTTTTCAACGATGAGCGAATGATAGCGCGTTGCCTGAAACGGCGACGGCAGGCCTTCAAACAATCCGCTCCCGTCATGTGTGACCGGCGATGTTTTGCCATGCATCAATCCGCCGCGGGCAACCGTTCCACCAAAATGCTGCCCAATGGTCTGGTGACCCAAACAAACGCCAAGCAATGGCTTTCCAGCTTCTGCGCAGGCCGCGACGAGTTCAAGGCTCACGCCCGCATCATTCGGCGTTTTTGGCCCGGGCGAAATGAGAAAGGCCTCCGCACCCGACGAAAGCGCCTGTCCCGCCGACATATCATCATTGCGGACAACCTCAACGTCAGCACCAAGTTCCATCAGATAATGGACGAGGTTCCACGTAAAGCTGTCGTAATTGTCGATGACAAGGATCATTGGGTAAGCTCTACATCCGCCGAAACGCGGTCCTTGACGATTGCCAGTACATTGTTTTGAACGTCGCCCAAAAACCGTTCTCCCCACCATTGAAAATATCCAACCAGCCTTACCTTCATGCGGTAATGCGTGGTCAAAACGAGCCGCGTACGGTCGGGACCAATGGGCTCAAGGCGGTAGCTTCCGGACGCGATATTCAGGAATGGACCAGCCGGAGAAATGTGCCGGTCTGTGTATTCCTGAATAGACGTGTCGGGAAAGGAAAAGGCCCAGGTCATTTCGCGGTTGGGAACCACAGACTGCACAACCTCTTCAAAGCGCGCGGATTTACCCCATAAGGCTTTACGCACGGTTCTATCGGATTCACGCGTAAGAATCGCCTCGGTTGGCCGCGGAATGCCAACGACATCGTGGGTGAAATTTGCGACACCCTCGTCCGCGCGGATATCGCGAATGCTGGCAAGATAAGGCCAAATTTTTTCTGGCGACGCATTAATTTCAATGGAACGTTCCACGCTGGCATTGGTCCAATGGACTGGCCACATTTGATCCCAAATCATCATCAGCAGGGGCAACAACAACCAGCTAGAAGCGTAAAACCTGTGCTGTTGCTGTGCAGCATGTCGCCGCCGCCGGGCATTCAGACGTTGAACCAATCCGCCTGCAATGGCCGCCGGAATCCAGATCGGAATAACCAGCACAAGGCAGACCGCGCCTTCGTCAAAAACCGCAACTGCAATTCCCGTGATGGTAAGAAAAAATATTGTTGGCCAGAAAAAACAGCCCATGGGTGAGCGTGATCCAGATGGATCGACATATTGCGTGACGAGGCCACCCAGAGCCGCAGGGATGGCCAAGAGAGCAGTTACCGTGGAAATTTGGGATTCGTCTTCCGGACCATAAAATAGGAAGAGCATGGCGCCGATGAGAATGCCGATCAGCGTCAGCGTAACCCGCGTTCCAGAGGTTTGTTCGAGTGTCACGACAGCGCCTCCCTCATTGGCCAAATCCCGCCTCGCCGGATACCCTTACCGCCTCACGCGCAGCCGCAATAAGCGCCCCGGCTTTCGCCTCGCACTCGCGCTGTTCATATTCGGGGTTGCTGTCGGCGACGATACCGGCACCCGCCTGAACGTGCATCATGCCGTCTTTCACAACAGCGGTGCGCAAAACGATGCAGCTGTCCATATCGCCATTGGGCGAAAAATAGCCGACACCGCCCGCATAAGCGCCGCGGGTTTCTGGTTCGAGCTCGGCAATGATTTCGCAGGCGCGGACCTTGGGTGCGCCACTGACAGTGCCAGCGGGAAAGCCGGCGAACAAAGCGTCGATGGCGTCTTTATCGTCAGCAAGCTCCCCAACAACATTGGAAACGATGTGCATCACATGGCTGTAAAACTCGACCATATAGCTGTCGGTTACGGTGACGCTGCCGCCTTTGGTCACGCGGCCAACGTCGTTTCGGCCCAAGTCCAACAGCATCAGATGCTCTGCGCGCTCTTTGGGGTCAGCCAATAAGGAAGCACGGTTTTCAGCGTCTTCGATGCTGCTCTTGCCGCGTGGGCGCGTTCCAGCGATTGGCCGAATTGTGACCTCGCCGCCGCGCGCGCGGACCAATATTTCCGGGCTGGAACCGATCAGCGCAAAGCCGGGAAGATCGATGAAGTATAGAAATGGCGATGGATTTATCCGCCGCAACGCGCGGTATAAATGCACAGGCGGCAGATCAAATGGTGCGGTGAAACGCTGGGCAAGGACGACCTGAAATATATCGCCTGCCTCAATATAATCTTTGGCCGACGCAACCATCTGGGCATAGCGGCCCTCGGGCAATACCGGCGTAAGCTTGATTTCGCTCTCGTCGGATACTGACACCGCGCCAGTCGACGGCACTTGACCAAGGTTCAATAGCCGCTCTGTTTCATCGAGGCGCTCATGCGCCAATGCCACAGCCTGTGCATCATTCAGGCCCGTCCAAACTGGCGAGACGAGGAACATTTCGTCTTTGAGCCGGTCGAACAATAATATGACAGTTGGCCGGACGAACAGCATGTCGGGCAGCTCAAGCGCCGACTGCGGCGCCCGCGGTAGCTTTTCAACCAGACCGATTGTCTCGTAACCAAAATAGCCAACCAAGCAGGCGAGGGCAGGCGGCAGCTCTTCGGGAACATCCATCCGACAGTCCGCAGCGAGCGCGCGTAAAGCATCCAATGATGACAAAGGAGAGGGCGCAAAAGCGGCCCTGTCGGTCATCCACTGACTATTGATTTCGGCTTTATCGCCGGCCGCCCGAAACACCAGATCGGGTGCGATACCAATCAGGCTATGCCGTCCGCGTGTTTCGCCGCCTTCGACAGATTCGAGAATGAAATCACCGCGCTCGGGTTCAAACAGCTTCAGCGCCGCTGATACCGGCGTTTCGGTATCAGCAATGCGCTTGCGCCATATGAGTTCAGGTTTAGTTGCCGTCACGGTTGGTGAGGCGGGTGCGCAGTTCTGCGATCCCGTCTTCATTCTTTTCGACACCGGCATCCTTCGATGCAGCGACAACCAGCTGCGCCGCATATTCCTGCTGCAATATGCCGGAAAGCTCTTGCTTGCGGGCACGAAGCAGATCCGCATTGCCACTGGCGTTGCCCTTGACGACGTCAGTTAGGTACACGACATACCAACCGCGGTCGCCGCCTGCCTGAACAATTTTGGCGGTGCCTTTTTTCATGGCAAACATAAGCGACAAGGGCGGGGGCACGGGCCGACCCTCGCGATAGAGATCTGCGCGCGTCCCAGTCAGTCTTTCAATCTGGGCCCCCTGGATATTGGCCGCAGCAAGGGCCGCCTGAAGCGGTTGGCCGCTATCGACCAATTTACGCAAACGGTCCGCAGCGGCGCGCGCACCCTTTGCGCCTTCGGAAAACGCCCATTGTTGCTGAACCAAAGCGCGGACGTCGCCAAGTGGTGGCGGCGCGGCTTCATCATAATCAGCAACAGCGATCATCGCGAATTTCTCGCCCGGTACCAACTCAATTAACTGCGCTTCGCCACCGGTTTCCATCTGGAACGCTGCGGGCAAAATAACCTGCATTTCCGGAATAGGCTTATATGCGGGGTTGGAGATATCCTGACCCGTCGCCAGCAATTTCGGCGAGGTATTGACGGACAGGCCGTTTTGTTTGGCAATGTCAGATATCGTCGCGCCATCGGCAAATGCATCTTCGATTTCCGATGTCATCTCGGTCAGCATTTCTTCGCTGCGTGTCTGCAGCAATTCCTTTTCAATTTCCGCGCGGGCAGCCGCAAGTGACTTTGCAGCGACATTGTTCACGCTGTCGACGCGTGCAACGGTCCAGCCCAATTTGCCGCGGGCTGGCTTCGCCAATGTACCTTGCTTTGCGGCAAAGACCGCGTCGGCAACCGCACGGGTGGCCGTGCTGGCAAGGCTGCTTTTGGTAACATTGGCGGTTGTTGTTACGGAAAGACCCAAGCCATTGGCGACGTCGGCCAATGATTTGCCCGCCGCGACCTGACTAATGACCGATTTTGCAGCAGCTTCCGTTGGCACGATCATCTGGCTGATGTTGCGGCTTTCCGATGCGGCAAACTTCGCAGCATTGGCTTTATAATATGCAGCGACATCTGCTTCCGTCGGTTTTGCACGGCCCGCGATGATCGTCTTGTCAAAAATCGCATAGCTGATTGCGCGCTTTTCAGGGATCGTGAATTTTACCGCATTGTCCGCATAGAATTTGGCCAGTGCCGCAGCGCTTGGCGGGGCCTTGGGCAAAAATGCAGTGGCGGGAATCGACGCGATTTGCCCGGCACGCTGTTCAAGCATCAACGATGCATAAGGCAGAGCCATACCATCGGGCGCGGGCGGTCCACTCGCAGCCGTCGGCAAAATCTGTTGCGCGAACAAATTTTGCGTCAGATCGTCGCGGATGGCTTTTTCACTTACGCCAATTTGCTGGGCAAACGCGCGGAAGGCATCTGCGCTAAACTTACCATCAAGCCCCATGGCGCCGGGTATTTTGCGAATTTCGGAGTCCACCAGACGCTTGCTAACGGCGACACCATATTCTTCACCAAAAACAGTGATGGCGTAGCGATTGATTAGCTGGTCGAGCGTTGAATCCAATCCACCGCTTTCCACAAAAGCCGCCATATTGAGGGTTGGGTTATTCTGACGTTCCGCCTTTAAGCGATTATCGAGCGCGTCATTCAGTTCGCCCAATGTGATGTTCCGGTCACCGACACGTGCAACGTTTCCGCCGCTCAAGCCACCAAAACTGCCTGATCCGGACACATCGCCAAGCGCAAAGGCAATGGCAATCATGCCGATAAACACCAATGCGAAAATAGCGCCGAATTTGGAGTTAATGAGCGAACGAATGGAGGTAATCATGAATTGCAATTTCCTGATATCACGGACGGGGCCGATTGTTGCGAGACGCTTTAGGCGGCAAGGCTTTGGCAATCAAGGGATAGACTTGCTCCGATTGTTGAAACCGTGCC
Organism: uncultured Sphingorhabdus sp.; assembly: GCA_964502655.1. Lineage (GTDB taxonomy): Bacteria > Pseudomonadota > Alphaproteobacteria > Sphingomonadales > Sphingomonadaceae > Sphingorhabdus_B. Next base: position 3,270 of record CAZCXQ010000012.1, on the reverse strand, counting down.
AGAGCCCAAACAAGATTCGTAAACCCTGCAGATAGGATAATGGCATGCGCAAGTTGGTTGTCGGAAACTGGAAGATGAATGGCATGGCAAACGACTTAGCCGAAATTGCCGCGATCGCAGAAAAATCTCTTCATTATCAAGCCGTCGAAACCGCATTATGTTTGCCAGCAACCCTCATCAGCCGCGCGTGCGATATCGCACATGGCTTCCAAATCGGTGGTCAGGACTGCCACATGCAGCCATCCGGCGCGCATACCGGATGTGTGTCGGCCGATATGCTCGTCGATGCGGGGGCGTCTTTGACAATCGTCGGGCACAGCGAACGCCGCGCTGCACAGCATGAGCAGGATCACGACGTGCTGGCAAAGGCGCAAGCCGCGCACAAGGCGGGCCTAAAAGTCATCATCTGCGTCGGGGAAACGCTTGCCGAGCGGGACGCAGGCAATGCGCTAAATATTGTTTTGGGACAGGTTGCGGGTTCATTGCCCGAGAACATATGTGGCGACTGGTTGAGTGTCGCGTACGAACCCGTTTGGGCCATTGGCACGGGGCGTATTCCGGAAATGGCGGATGTACGGGAAATGCACGGCGCCATTCGTGCAGCACTAGTCGATCGTTATGGTGTGGTCGGCAATAGCGTTCGGATTTTATACGGCGGGTCCATGAACGGGGACAATGCGGCCGAGCTTTTGGCGGTTGAAAATGTCGATGGCGGGTTGATCGGCGGCGCAAGTCTGACCTGCGCGAAATTCGAACCCATTTTGGCCGCAGCGCAAGCTTTCGGCGAATAGCATTGAAGAACAGTCATGCGCTCGCTATGTGGGCGCAACAACCGGCAGCTTATTGCCTTTATTTATTCGGAATTCATCATGGGCATTTTCCATTTTCTTATCGTCGTTCAGGCTATTATCGCAGCCTCGCTTGTTGGCATTATCCTGATGCAGCGTTCTGAAGGCGGCGGTTTGGGAATGGGCGGAAGCCCATCGGGATTGATGTCCGCACGTGGTGCAGCCGACTTTCTGACGCGTATGACAACCATATTGGCGACCTTGTTCATCGTGCTTTCGATTTCTTTGGCGTTCGTCGCTGCGCAAAAAGGCGGCACGGGCGAAATTGATAACAGCCTTCAGCGTACCGAAGTGCCCGCGACTCCAACTGCACCTGCGACAACTGCGCCTGCAGCCCCAGCTTCGGCGGCGCCTGCAACCGAAGTTCCGCTGGATAAATAACCGCTTCGGCACCAAAAAACGTTTTTTACACAGGTTATTTTTCGGTGAACGGATTCGTTCGCTTGTGTTTTGCTGCAAACGTGTCTTAAGCCTTTTCTCCCATGGCACGGTTCATTTTTATCACCGGTGGCGTGGTCTCCTCGCTTGGCAAAGGTCTTATGGCAGCATCGCTTGCTGCCCTTTTGCAGGCGCGCGGGTACCGCGTTCGAATCCGGAAGTTCGATCCTTATCTCAATGTTGATCCAGGCACGATGTCGCCTTATCAGCATGGCGAAGTCTATGTGACTGATGACGGGGCGGAAACCGACCTCGACCTTGGACATTATGAACGGTTTACGGGCGTTTCTGCGCGGCAGTCCGATAACATAACGTCGGGTCGCATTTATCAGACCATCATTCAAAAGGAACGTCGCGGGGATTATCTCGGCGCGACGGTTCAGGTCATCCCGCATGTGACAGATGCTATCAAGGAATTCGCTAAGGCGGATACCCAAGACCTTGATTTCGTGTTGTGCGAAATTGGCGGAACAGTTGGCGACATTGAATCGCTGCCCTTCATCGAAGCCATTCGCCAGCTGCGGAACGAGCTTGGTCGCGAACGTACTTTGTCCGTGCATGTCACTCTTGTTCCCTATATTGCGGCGGCAGGCGAGCTGAAGACCAAACCAACGCAGCACAGCGTGCGCGAGCTTACGTCATTGGGGATCCAACCCGATGTTCTTCTGTGCCGCTGCGAACATCCGCTGCCGGAAAATGAGCGCGCGAAAATCGCGGCATTTTGTAACGTGCGGAAAGAGTCGGTTATTCCTGCCTTGGACGCGAAAAGCATTTACGCGGTTCCGCTGCAATATCACGCCGAAGGCTTGGATAATGAAGTCCTGCGCGCGTTCGGTCTGGAATCAGACGGTGAGCCTGACCTTGGCCGCTGGGATGATATCATTGACCGCCAGTTAAACCCCGAAGGTGAAGTCACCATTGGCGTTGTCGGTAAATATGTTGGCCTTGCCGACGCATATAAATCCTTGAATGAAGCACTGACGCATGGCGGACTGTCGAACCGCGTAAAGGTGAACATCAAGTGGATCGACGCTGAACTGTTTGAGCAGTCGGAACATGACATCGCAGCCGCACTTGAACCGATGAATGCAATCCTCGTTCCCGGCGGCTTTGGCGAACGTGGTTCCGAAGGCAAGATTGCGGCGGTCAAATTCGCACGGGAGCGCGAGGTCCCGTTCTTTGGCATTTGCCTCGGCATGCAGATGGCGTGCATTGAAGGCGCGCGGAACACCGCGGGCATCTCCGGTGCATCAAGCACCGAATTTGGCCCGACCACCGAACCCGTTGTTGGCATCATTACCGAATGGATGAGCGAAGAGGGCATCCAGAAACGTGAAACGGGCGGCGATCTCGGCGGCACGATGCGCCTTGGTGCGTATGATGCAAAGTTGGCTGGAAACAGTCATGTCGCGGGCATTTATGGCACGCAGGACATCTCTGAGCGGCATCGTCACCGCTATGAGGTCAATGTCCATTACAAATCTGCATTGGAGCAGGGCGGTCTTGTGTTCAGCGGTATGTCGCCTGACGGTGAGCTGCCCGAAATCGTAGAGCGCCCGGACCATCCGTGGTTTATCGGGGTACAGTTCCACCCAGAACTGAAATCGCGTCCGTTTGCACCGCATCCGTTGTTTGCAAGTTTCGTTGCTGCTGCGGTCAAGCAAAGCCGCCTAGTGTAGCAATTTGAGACGCTGTTATCGGCGCGTTTGCATCAATGAAGCGACGCCGGTAGACAATGTCCAAACGCTATTCGCATCCATGCGGCCCAATTGCGACCCGGGCTAATATGATGTGAAGGGGCGGACGAGCAATCGGCCGCCCCAAACATCTTTAGGCTGCGTTTGTGCCCTTTTTCTTGGCGCTTTCTGCGTGCTCGATCACATTAGGTGCAGTTTTGCCGCCGATAGCGATCTTGCGTGGCTTCAATGCCTCCGGCACTTCGCGCACTAATGATATCATCAAAAGACCATCGGCCATATCGGCG
>CAZCXQ010000011.1:0-26305 GCA_964502655.1 uncultured Sphingorhabdus sp. | reverse complement strand
AAGCGGTTACTTTGGGTGGGCAGCCGTATTTTGCGGTGGAGGCTCAGCCTTTGGCCCACCCGGCCGATCACACAATGTGCTGCTATTCTGAGTTCTTCCCAAATGGCCAAAGAGAATCGGTCCTCTGGTCATGGGAAGGCGCGCCATTAGCGCCAGCAGGCGGTCGGGTCAAGTAGTGCCCACACGTTCGCCCAGCACAGCATTTTCAATCCGGATCCGCCACCACAATAATGCTGCGTTCAATATCGAAAACGTCAGCGCCATCGCGGGTGCACCAAGCAACAGCGGCAGGAGCGCAATTTCCACGACAACCAATGCGTAATTTGGGTGCTTGATAAAGCGATATGGCCCACGCTTCACCCGCGGGAAATGCGGCGCACTGATGATGCGGGTCGTCCACCACCGGCCAATGCTGGCCAGCGTCCAGAAACGGAATGTCTGGCTGGCGACAAACGCGTTGAGCAATAACAGGTTCGGCACCGCTGTCGGTTCCGCAAACAGCGCAATCGACACAAGCCAGCCGCTGTGGAGCATTATGAACAAAGGATAATGCTTCGCCCCATGCTCACGCCCGCCTTCGGCCAGCAAACGCCTTGTGTTGGCGTTGGCATAGGCAAGCTCGGCAAGCCGCTGTATGATGACATAGGCAAAGACCGCCTGTGCCCAGATAGGCCAGTCAAACAGTGTCATGGCTTAAGAACTCCCATCGCACCGACAAATCCGGGGCCAAGCGCCGTCAGCAAGGTTGGCTTTGTAATCGGCCCAGCCGCCAACAAAGCGTCCAACACAAATAGCACCGTTGGCGAGCTCATATTGCCATGCGCCCGCAGCACCGAACGGGTCATTGCCAAATCATCACCCAGATAGTCCGCAAGCGCATCGACAACACGGCCGCCGCCCGGGTGACAGGCAGGCTCGGCCATCTCGGACTTCTCAAGACCTTGCCGCGCCAAAAATGCGTCGCAGACAGGCGCAAAGTGGCTGTTCACGAAAACAGGAATGTCGCGCGCAAGCACCAGATCAAAGCCCGTGTCGCCGATTTCCCAGCCCATCATATCCAGCGTGTCGGGCCAGACATGGCTGGCAAAGGCGGAAAGCGCAGGGCCGGGCCCTGCCCCAACCACTGCCGCGGCGCAGCCATCGGCGAACAAAGCCAGCGCAACCATATCTTTTTTGTCCATCCGCGCATGGTCATAGGCAAGGCTGCACAGCTCAAGGCTTACGAGCAGGACGGGCTTGTCCGGATTGGCGCGGAACAGGTCTGCGGCGACGCCAAGTCCAATGACCCCGCCAGCGCAGCCATAGCCAAATAAGGGCACGCATCGCGTATCGGGCGCAAAGCCCATTTTCGCGATCATCCGGCTGGGCAGGCTTGGCGTCATGGTTCCGGTGGTAGATACAAACACAATCTGACCGATGTCAGCGGCATTGACGCCTGCACGATCAAGTGCCTGTGCCGCGGCAGCCTCAAACATCGCGGCTGCAGCGTCGGCATATACCGCTGCGCGACCGGCCCACGAGCGCGGCGCAAAATAATATTCAGGCGGCATCGCAATATGCCGCTGATCAATGCCGGTATTGCCAAGAATATCGGCCATGCGCGCCGGTAGGGCATGACCTTTGGCCTGCGCCAATATCGCCAAGACCTGATCTTGCGTAATGCCATGCGGCGGCACAGCGGCGCCCAGCGAGAGCAAGCGGGGGGAAGTAGGCGTCATTGGTCAATCAGCTACGCCTGTTATTGGCTTTGCGCTAGGTAGACTTTACCCTAGCCCGATTTACGCCCAACCGACATATCGCCCTTTCACAATTGCAGCGCGAAGATGACAAGCATGGCGGGGCTTGATAGAGGACCGCCAAACCGAGATTGAAAGAAGCACTGAACATGAATGCCATCACCCGTCCCGTTCGTACTCGGGTAGCCCCTTCACCCACTGGCGATCCGCACGTCGGCACCGCGTATATTGCGCTGATCAACTATTGCTTTGCCAAGAAGCATGGCGGGCAATTCCTGCTGCGGATTGAGGATACCGATCAAGTGCGGTCAACGCCGCAATCGGAAAAAATGATCCTGGAATCACTCCGCTGGCTGGGGCTTAGCTGGGATGAAGGTCCGGATGTTGGCGGACCGCACGGGCCCTATCGCCAGTCGGAACGTAGCGCGATCTACACCGAACATTGCGACCGCCTGTTGGCCGATGGCCATGCATTCAAATGCTATTGCACGCCTGAAAAGCTCAGCGCCTCGCGTGCGGCCCAAATGGCGGCGAAGTTGCCGCCCAAATATGACGGCACCTGCCTGTCGCTGACAGCCGACGACTGCGCGAAGCTCGACGCAGACGGCGTGCCGCATGTTGTCCGCATGAAAATTCCGACGACCGGCACATGCATAGTTCAGGACACGTTGCGCGGCGAGATCGAGTTTGAATATTCGGTAGTCGATATGCAGGTCCTGATGAAATCAGACGGATTGCCGACCTATCATCTGGCCAATGTCGTCGATGACCATCTGATGGGCATCACGCATGTCATGCGCGGCGAAGAATGGATTTCGTCGGCGCCAAAGCATTTGTTGCTATATCAATATTTCGGCTGGGAACCGCCAGTGCTCACGCATTTGCCGTTGCTGCGCAATGCCGACAAATCAAAGCTGTCGAAGCGGAAGAACCCGACGAGCATCTTATACTATCAGCGCGCAGGTTATTTGCCGCAGGCGATGCAGAACTTTCTGGGGCTGTTCATCAAATCCGCAAGCGAAGAAGACGAAAAGACCTCGCTCCAAACGCTTATCGACGAATTTGACGTGCACAACATATCGCTCGGCGGTCCCGTGTTCGACACGTCAAAACTGGACTGGCTCAATGGCCGTTATCTGCGTGAAGAATTGAGCGTTTCGGAGTTTCTGGACGCCGTAAAAGCATGGGCATTGAATGACAGCTATCTGACGCCCATCGCCGAAATGGCGCAGGCGCGGATTACCAAAATGTCGGATCTTGGTGGGCTTACCGCCATGTTCTTCATGAACCGCATTGAAGGCATGACGCTTGAACGGCTGCGCGATGGCGTGAAGCTGGAGCAAGATGCGCAACGCGCGGCCTATACGATTGCGTTGCAGCAGTTTGACGGAATGATCGAATGGCACCGGGACGGTGTTGAGGGAACATTGCGCCGCACCGCCGAAGTTCTGGATGCAAAGTTGAAGGATGTTATCCGGCCATTCTATCTGGCCATAACCGGAAGCGCGCAGGGCGTGCCCTTGTTTGACGCCATTACCCATCTGGGCCGCGACATCATCCGCGAACGGCTGCGTCACGCCATGGAGCTGCTTGGGCCAGCGACATCGAAAGAGGTCAAGGCTTGGACCGATTTGCTGACGGCCCCGCAAAAGGCAGAATGAGCGGGCTTTCCATACCCAATGGCTGGAAAGCTCCCTTAAGCGCGGCACTGGCCAGCGAAGGCATGGCTGCACTTGCACGGTTTTTGGAGGCCGAGCAGGCGGCTGGCAAAACGATATACCCCGAACGCGCCGCTTGGTTTCGTGCGCTCGAACTGACCCCGCTCGATCAGGTGCGGGTCGTCATTTTGGGGCAAGATCCCTATCATGGCCCGGGCCAAGCCCATGGGCTGAGCTTCAGCGTGCCGCCCGGTGTCCGGCCGCCGCCAAGCCTGGTGAACATTTACAAGGAACTGGAAAGCGATCTCCGCATACGCCGTCCGTCCCATGGCTTTTTGGAGCATTGGGCGAAGCAAGGCGTGCTGTTGTTAAACAGCGTCCTGACGGTGGAAATGGCCAAGGCCGCTTCGCATAGCCGGAAAGGGTGGGAACAGTTTACCGACGCGATTGTTGCGCTGGTGAATGATAAGCCGGATCCAGTCGTGTTCATGCTGTGGGGTGCCTATGCCCATAAGAAAGCGGCCAATGTCGATGCCAGCCGCCATTTGGTGCTGAAGGCTGCGCATCCATCACCACTGTCCGCCTATAACGGTTTTCTGGGCTGCAAACATTTCTCGCAATGCAATGCCTTTCTGACTAGCAAGGGTCAGCCCCCGATTGATTGGACCTTGCCCGATGCGGTTTAGTGAACAGCCCCACCGCCGTTTCAATCCGCTGAAAAACGAATGGATTTTGGTGTCGCCGCACAGGGCAAAGCGTCCATGGCAGGGGCAGCAGGACACGCCAGACAATGCAGTGCGGCCAAGCCATGACGCGAACTGCTATTTATGCCCGGGCAAAGAACGCGCTGGCGGGATACACAACCCCGATTACGAACATGTCTTCATTTTCGACAATGACTTTGCCGCGCTGATGCCGGGAGACGGCGGCGAAGCGGACGAAGGCAACGCTTTATTTCGTGCAGCACCTGCCCATGGCACATGCCGGGTCATTTGTTTCTCGCCGGACCATGGAAAGACATTGCCCGAAATGCCCGTGGCCGAGATCGCGGCCGTCGTCGACAATTGGGCGGCGCAGGAGGCCGAGCTGTCGGCCAACCATGCCTATGTGCAGGTCTTTGAAAACAAAGGCGCGATGATGGGCTGTTCCAGCCCGCACCCGCACGGCCAAATATGGGCGACTGATTATGTCCCCGCCGAACCGGCGCGCGAGGACGAAGCGCAGGCCGAATATTACGACAAACATCAAAGCGCGATGCTGCTGACTTATGCCGCACAAGAGGCAGAGGACGGTACGCGCACCGTCGCCATGAATGACCATTGGATTGCGGTTGTACCTTATTGGGCGAGTTGGCCGTTCGAGGTCCTGCTGCTCCCGCTTTTTGCTGTCCAGCGGCTGAGCGCACTGACTTCAGCACAACGCCATGACTTGGCCGACATCCTAAAGGCCGTCACCATCGCTTACGACAATCTGTTCCAGACAAGCTTCCCTTATTCGATGGGGTGGCATGGCGCACCGAGCGCAACACCCGATGCCCCGCACTGGCAACTGCATGCCCATTTCTATCCGCCCCTGCTGCGCTCCGCGAGCGTGCGCAAGTTCATGGTGGGATATGAGATGCTGGCCGAAGCGCAGCGCGATCTGACGCCCGAAGCGGCGGCCGAGCAATTACGCGCGCAAAGCAAAATCCATTACCGGGCCAAAGCATGACGCCGCTCGACAAGGCGCTATATGACACGGTCAGTGCGGCCTTTGCAGCACAATTTGGGTCAGCGCCGGATCTGGTGGCCCGCGCGCCTGGACGGGTGAACCTGATTGGCGAGCATACCGACTATAATGACGGGTTTGTTCTGCCCTGCGCCATTGGCCCCTCAACGATGGTTGCCGCCAGCAGGCGTGCCGATAACGCCGTGCATGTTGTTGCGGTGGACTTTGACAACGCGTTGGACGCGTTCGACCTCAAACAGCCCATCGAACGCAATGCGGACCAGCCATGGGCCGATTATATTCGCGGCATGATCATGGCCCTGCAACATGCGGGGCATGCGCTTACCGGCGCGAACATGGCCATCGCAGGCAACGTGCCCAAAGGCGCTGGCCTATCGTCATCGGCCTCGCTTGAGGTCGCTGTCGGCAAAGCGATGCTCGCCTTGGCCAATATCGAGATTAACCACAGCCGCCTCGCGCAAATCGCGCAAAGTGCGGAATGCGATTTTGTGGGCACCAAATGCGGCATCATGGACCAGCTCATTTCCGCCCAAGGCAAAGCCGGCCATGCGCTCTTGATCGATTGCCGAAGCCTTGCGCTGACAGATGCACCTGTGCCCGATGATATTGCCATCATGATTGTGCATTCCGGCGTTACACGTGGCCTCGTCGACGGGCATTACAACGAACGACGCCGCCAATGTGAGGCGGCCGCCAAAGCGATGGGTGTCGCCGCGCTGCGCGATGCGAACCTCGATATGCTCGCGGCGGCGGGGCTGGATGCCGTCACGACGTCACGGGCACGCCATGTGATTACCGAGAACCAACGGACTTTGGATGCAGCAGACGCGCTTGCGAAAAACGATCTGACCACGCTTGGGGCCCTGATGGCGCAAAGCCATGCATCGATGCGCGACGATTTCGAAATCACCGTTTCGGCCATCGATGAACTGGTCGCGCTGTTGCAACACGCGATTGGTTCCATGGGCGGCGCACGGATGACGGGTGGCGGCTTTGGTGGCGCCTGTGTTGCTATCATGCCAGCCGCCCGCGTCGATAAAGTCCGCGCCGCTATTTCTGCCGCGTATAAAACGCCCGACGGGGTTTCGCCATTGATCATGGTGGAACGCCCGGGTCCGGGAGTCGCTATTTTATGAAGGATATTCAGGTGCGCCGTTTCATTCGAGAGCCGCTGGTACATTTTTTGGCCGCAGGTTCAGTGCTATTCCTGCTGATGGCCCAGTTCGGTTCCACCGACAGTCTGGACCGAAGCATTACGATCAACGAAGAGGACGTCGCGCGGCTTGCATCCCAATGGGAACAGACGTGGCAGCGCCCGCCGAGCGCGCAGCAACTCGACAGCCTAATCCGCGATTACATCAAAGAAGAAGTGTACGTCCGCGAGGCTATGCGGCTTGGGCTTGACGTCGACGACCCGATTATCAGACGCCGTTTGCGCGCCAAAATGGAGTTTTTCGCGACCGCGGAAATCCAGAATATGGAACCGACCGATGCCGAGCTCCAGCGTTATTACGACACCAAAAAATCCCTTTATGCTGCCAAACCCGCGTTCAGTTTTGATCAGCAGTTTTTGGGCGAAGATGAAAATGTGGCGCAAGATTCTATGCGGATGCTCCTCCAAGGAAAAACACCGCCTTTGCAAGCTTTGAGCGTTCCCCAAAGCATGGAGGATGACGAATCGGACAGCATATCGCGGCAGTTCGGCGATGATTTTGCCAATAGTCTGCGCAATGCCCCGCAAGGAAAATGGTCTGGTCCGGTGCGTTCAGGCTTTGGCTGGCACGCCGTCCGCGTCCGCAAGGTTGTTGCCGCAGGGACGCCCGCCTTGTCAGCTGTCCGGCAGCGCGTATCAAACGACTGGCGCGCCGAGACCCAAAGCAAGCGTGAAGCCGCCGCATATCAGGCGTTGCTTGACGGATATGACATTCGCATTGCCAAGCCATGATATTCCGACTGCTTCTTTTGATCATGCTTGCGGCCGGCCTCACGCCCGCACGCGCGGATGATTTGCAACCCGGCTATCTGGAATTGCGCGAGCGGGTTGGTAACGCGCCGAATGCGCACCAATATGATGTCACGTGGAAAGCACCCATCAAGCCGGGTCTCGCAACGGGGGTAACACCCACATTTCCGAACGATTGTGTTTCGACACCCCCCGAACGCAGCATCGACAGCGCGGCACTTTTGGCCCGTTGGACCGTCAATTGCAAAACGCCGTTGGCGGGCCGCGCAGTCCGTCTGGACGGTATGGAGAATATGGCCGCTGACGCGCTGCTGCGCTATCAGTCTGCACGCGGCGTGACGCAGGCTGCGCGGCTTACACCGTCAAATCCGCAAGCGGTGATAGCGCAACGGCCGGACAGGTGGCAGGTTGCGCGCACATATTTCATTACAGGCGTTGAACATATCCTGATGGGGTATGACCATCTGTTGTTCGTTCTGTGCCTCGTGCTGCTGCTCAATGGTGCTTGGCGTGTGGCCGGAACCGTCACCGCCTTCACAGTCGCGCATTCGCTGACATTGGTGGCAACCACGCTTGAACTGATCAGCGTTCCAGGGCCGCCGGTTGAGGCTGCCATTGCCTTATCCATCGTATTTTTGGCCGTCGAGGTTGTTAAACGCGACCCCAGCGCGCCGCGCCTTTCGGAACGTATTCCATGGGTTGTCGCGTTTCTCTTTGGTTTGCTGCATGGCTTTGGCTTTGCGGGTGCGCTTGCCGAAATCGGACTGCCGCAAGGCGAAGTCCCCATGGCGTTGCTGACGTTCAACCTGGGCGTCGAAGCAGGGCAGATCCTGATCGTTTGCGGTGCGATGCTCGTCCTGTCCCTGCTCCGGCGGTTTAATGCGCTTTATGCAGCGCAGTTTCAGCGCCTAAGCGCTTATGCGATTGGCAGCATTGCCGTCATGTGGCTTCTGCAACGCGTATTGGGCGTCAGCTAGCGACTAAAACCCTTGCGAGCGGGCAAAGCCCAAGAACAGGTCAGGCCAAGCCTCCACGGGCTTGCCTATGGCCTTACGCAAGCCAAAGCCGTGACCGCCATGGGCAAAGACATGGGTTTCGGTCAATATGCCTTTGGCCCGCAATGCCGCACGCATCAGATAGCTATTTTCAACGGGCACAGCATCGTCATCCTCGGCATGCAGCAAGAAAAACGGCGGTGCGTTATCCGGCACATTCATATGCGGGCTTAGCCGCTTTTCAGCCTTAGCCGTCGGTGCAGTCCCCAGAAGCTTTTCACGGCTACCGGCGTGGGCATTGGGTGCCTGCATGGCAATAACGGGATAGATCGGCGCCGCAATAAAGGGGCGCGCCGACAACACATCGGCCCCATCGACCGGTTCATATGTCTTCGCGTCAAAGCGTGTTGCAAGGTCGGCACATAGATGACCGCCGGCGGAAAAGCCCATCGCCCCGACGCGTGCGGGGTCGATGCCATAGGTTGCGGCACGCGACCGGATCAGGCGCATCGCCCGCTGCGCGTCAGACAAACCGACATCAGGTCCTGCCGCCCAGCCTTCGCCCGGCAGCCGATAGAATAACACAAATACGGTGTAGCCGCGGTCGGCAAGCCAGCGCCCCATTTCATAGCCTTCTTTGTCCACCACAACCCAGCGATAGCCACCACCCGGTGTGATTAAGACCGCGGCCCCATTTGGCTGGCTTGGGCGGAATATAACCATGCGCGGACGGCTGATCCCGAATACGGCGCGGTCGGTCAGTTGGGCATCGGTTGAGCGTTCGTTCACCGTTTCAACCAATGGCGCCGTAGGCGCACCGGGCGCGCCATCGGGCCATAGGTCAATGGTTTCGGTGGGCTGATACAGCCCACGCGGCACAGGCACATTAGACCCCGGAGGTGGTGTTTGTCCAAACGCCGTTCCTGCCATGCCGGCGGCGGCGAGTGCCATGACTGTGCGTCTATCGAAAGTCATATTACCTCATATCTAAAATGATTGGTCCGCGCGCGAGATTGCCCAGTCACATACAGCCCTGGACAGACTGTTTCTCAAATAAAAAGGGCCAGTCACGCATTGCAATGACTGGCCCCTTTACGTTTCACACTATGTGCACATTACATTTTGAAGCGTGCACCGAACAGGATGGTCCGGCCAAAATGGTTGTTCTCATAGTTACGGTCCGCATCAAAGTCGGTGAACCGGTAACGGTAGGTATCCAGAAGGTTGTTGCCTTCGATCGATACTTCCATCCACTCTGTGAACTTGTAGCGGACCGAGGCATCAAGGTTGGTCGTGGCGCCATAGCCTTCCAGCAAGTTGCCGGTGCCGCTTGCACCTTCATGATAGCGGCCACGATAGCTCAGCATCCCACGGGCACTGAACTTGCCGTCATCATAATAGAGCGTACCGTTGAATGCCTTCTTGGTAACGTTGCTCAGGGTGTTGTTGACGACCACATTTTGCAACGCACCGCCAGGGGTCAATGCTGCACCCTGAAGATTGAACGTCGCATTAGAGTCAATGAAGGTCGCGTTCGCAAGAACGCCAAACTTGCTCAAGAAACCATCGGTGAAAGCACTGAATGGAACTTGCGCAGCCAACTCTATGCCCTTCAACTTCGCACCCGAACCATTGACTGTAGTAGCCAGCGTCCAACGTGGCTCAAGCTGCTGCGCTGGGTTCAACGCCGCTGGCGATGAGGGGCTGAGTACCGATGCAGGCAAACCGGTTTGCGCAAATGTTGCACCGGTAACCGAAGCGGATTGCGTAAAGGTGCTTACGTCCTTTTTAAACACTGCAAGCGACAGCACGGCTTGAGGCGCGAAATACCATTCGAGCGACAAGTCGTAATTGCGGGCGCGATAGGGGTCCAGGAACGGGTTACCGCTGTTGACGCGATAGTTAAATCCGTCCGCCGAACCACCTGGTGTCAACGAACCCAGCGTTGGGCGCGTCATCACGTCTGCAACCGCAAGGCGCACGATTGTGCTTTCCGTTGGGTACAAAGCAAGGTTCGCCGATGGCAACCAATCGTCATAGCTACGGGTGACGGTCGCGGTTACGCCGCTGACGAGGCCATATGAAGACTGGTCGGTCTTTGCATAACGGATGCCTGCATTCAGTGCATATTCGAGCCCAAGGACATCGCCCTTGGCATCAGCCTGCAGATACGCACCCTTGGTCGTTTCCTGAACGCCGCGGATGTTGCCGGCATCATTTACGAGAGCACGGCTGTACAAGCCAGTGAACGCGGTTGCTGCGTCAAGATTAGGCACGATCCAGCCATTTGTGTTTCCAGCTGGCTGACCTGCGTTGCCCAGGCTGAACGATTGCGACAAAGCTGGCGTAACCGCAAAACCATAAACCGCCGTTGGCCCAAACAGGCTGCTTGCCGAGCAGGTGATGGTGCCCGCTGTGCTGGTTACCAAGCTTGTGCCGCCATTACCGCAAACAGCGGTATCGCGGGTGTAGGCTTTCGCATCGAAGTTGAAGCGGCGCCATACGGCACCCGCTTTCAACGTGATGTTTTCATTCACGTCCCACTCGGTCCGCAGCTGTGCGGTTTTGAAGCGGTTGGTTACGTTCGACGGCCGGTCGCGGATTTCTGCCAGCTGGAAGTTTGCAGGATCCATGACGCTGGTCCCGAAAGTCAGCTTTGGACGCGCCATGTCCCTATAGTCATAGCTATAGCCCTGCGCATCACGGTCGTCGAAAATGATGGTCGTTTCAACCGGGATATCGGCGTTCGATTTTGACACGCCACCCAATGCGGTGAAGCGCAGATTGTCGGTAACGTCCTGATCCCATGTGCCGCCAACCTGATAAAATTTGGTTTGCGATTCACGCAGATAATGCTCGGTACGTACCCATGCATCATTCAGGGTCGCCGCGATCATGTTGTTGTTGGCGTCATAAATGGGGTTCACGACATTGATGGAACGCTCGTTGGAACGCAGCAATACTTCGCCCCATTGCTCTTCACGTGACGCATCATATTGCGAAAACAGCGCGTCGATCGACAGCTTGGTTGCGTCGCTTGGCGAAAATTGCACCGAACCGGTCAGGCCCAAGCGCTCACGTTCGTGGGCAACTTCGCCGTAACGCGGAATACGCGGATGGAATGCCGTCGCTGCACGGTCACAGGCGGTGCTTGCCACATAGGTTCCGCCGCTATTCGCGGTGGTGAAGCAGTTGGTTGCGTCAACGCCGTCAAAACGCGCCTGCGCCCAACGGACCGAGTTGTTGCCAAGTTCCAATGTGCTGGTTTTCGAATAAGCCGCCGAAATCGACGCACCGAGCGTACCGGCATCATTGCGCCAGCTCAACAAACCGGCAAGGCGCGGTCCAAGGTCTTTCGCCAGATCATTGTAAGAGCCCACAACCGACAGCGCGCCATTGAGACCAGCGCGGCCAGCCAAAGGATTGCCGGTATTCAGGTCGACAACTGCACCCAGCGAACCTTCATCAAGCGATGCTTCAGCAGTTTTACGAACCACAAGGCTGCTGAAGAGTTCCGATGCAAATACGTTGAAATCGAAAGCACGGTCGCGGTTTGCAGAAGCGCCGTCTGTCGAGGTCGCAATTGTCTCCATGCCGTTGACGCGTACGCGCGTGAACTGCGACGAGAGACCACGAACCGTGATCGACCGGCCTTCGCCGCCATCACGGCTGATCGAAATGCCGGGAATACGCTGAAGCGATTCCGCGAGGTTTTGGTCAGGAAATTTTGCAATGTCTTCTGCGACAATCGCGTCCACTGCAGCGACGGAATCGCGCTTCAGGTTCAGCGCAGCTTCCAGCGAAGCACGGAAACCGGTGACAACAATTGCATCACCTTCGTCTGCAGGTGCAGTTTCCGCGGTTGCATTTTCGGCTGCGGCGTCTTGCGCATGGGCCGTACCTACTGCCAAAACGCCAAGCGACACCGCCGACAAGAATTTCGTCGCATTTTTGCTAAATTCACGCGATCCAGATTTAATCATTCCCACTTCCCTTCGCAATGACCCGGAATTGATACCGGTGTCTTTTTGATTCGGGACGCGATGGAAACCAGCGCATCCTCTCCGTTTCGGCTGCGTATTTTTACGCTATATTGCCGCTTTTAATAACTTCGGGCACCTGTCGGGCAATGGGTGATTTGCCCCAAACGCACTTAAGGTAACCGGTGTCATTTATACGTTGCTGCGAACTTGGCTTCATGTCAAGATAGCTTCCAAGGAGATGGATATGCTTATTCGGATGTTGTTGCTTTTGGGCCTCACTTGGGCCGCGGTTCCTGTACAGGCTGAAACGCTTGCGTTTCCCAATGCGGTCGGTTGGGCCAAGGAAACCGTGGGCGGACGCGGCGGGCAGATAATTCGCGTCACCAGCCTTGCGGCGGACGGGCCCGGAACGCTGAAAGCGGCCATCGAAACAAAAGGCCCGCGGATTATTGTGTTCGAGGTTGGCGGCGTCATCGACCTAAAGCGCACATCACTGGAAATCAAAGAGCCGTTCCTGACCATTGCAGGGCAGACAGCGCCCTCACCCGGCATTACAATTATCAGGGGCGGCATCGATGTGCGCGGAAATGACGTCATCATTCGGCATATCCGGGTTAAGACCGGCGCAGACGGACAAGCAAAGCGCAGCGGTTGGGAAGCGGACTCTTTGTCGACCGTGGCGGCACATAATGTGATCATTGACCACTGCACGTTAAGCTGGGGCATTGACGAAAACATGTCGGCCAGCGGGCCACGCTTTACCGGAAAAACCGTCGAAGAATGGCGCAACGGAACCAGCCGCAACATCACCTTTTCCTACAATCTGGCGGCCGAAGGCCTTGCCGATAGCAGCCACCCAAAGGGCGAGCATAGCAAAGGCTCGCTCATTCATGACAATGCAACCGGCATCCTATTTTACCGCAACATTTGGGCGCATAATGTCGAACGCAGCCCGTTGATCAAAGGCGGTGCACAAGCGGCGATGATCAACAATTTGATCTACGACCCGGGCAAGCGCGCGATGCATTATAACCTGATGGCGCTCGAATGGGCTGGCCAGCCTTATGTGATGGGCGAGATGACAGCCGTCGGCAACGTGATGCGCGCTGGTCCCTCCACCGACAAGGACTTGCCGTTTCTCATGCTCGGCGGCGACGGTGATCTGCGCTATCATGGGCGGGACAACATTGCGGTCGATAAATTTGGCAAGCCCTTGCCAATGTTCGGCCGCTATGGGGAAACCCGCGCCAAGCTAATTGAAGTAAAGAAACCCGTTATCTGGCCGTCGAACATTGCCGTCCTACCGGCGCGTGATGTTGAAACCCATGTGCTGGCCAATGCTGGTGCACGGCCGTGGGATCGGGACGCAGATGATATCCGCGTGCTGTTTTTCATCGCTGAGGGGCGCGGTGAAATCATCGACGATGAGACAGAGGTTAGCGCCTATCCATCACCAAAGCCGACAGCAGCGTCATTTGTAGAGGCCGATTGGAACCTTGACACCATGGAACCCAAATCCGGTCTCTATCCCGGCCAAAAGGCACCAGCACAGGAAACCATGTCGGCACGCGATCGTGCTATGCGGCAGTGATCAACGGCATATGATTTTCCCTCTGCTCATGCTCTTGGCGGCCCCGCCGATGGTCGTGGTCAACGATCGCGACGTTGTTCGGCAGGAAGCGCCGCCCCATGGCGCAATCGGCATGAGCACCGCCTATCGCATCAGCGACATTGTGCCGCAGCCGCGGACGATGGAGTTTCGCAAACGGGTGTTGCACAAGGGCGCGGCCATCGGGCTGCACCCCATTGCGCATGACGAGGTCTATTATGTCCTGTCGGGCGAAGGCGAAGTCACCTCCGACGGCGTTTCGCAGCGGCTACGGCCCGGCATGGCGGCGTACTTATATGACGGCGCGGTGGTGGGCATAAGGCAAATCGGGCGCAAACCCCTCAGCCTCATCATCAGCTACCCCGTTACGCCCAAATAGGGCGCTTAGGGTCAGGGCCTAGGTGCCGGGCTGAATATAGGGGATGCGCGCAAATAGTTCGCGTTCCCACTTGCGCGGATCATTCTCCACGCGGCTGTTCGTGTCAAAGATCATGGTTTCGCGTTTCGCCAAACTATAGGGTTGCCAGCCCGGATTGCCCGTGCGTGCAAAGCGCACAAACGCATCCATGATCCGCACGCTCATGGCCTGCTGTTCCGTGGAGGGTTCGGGAACGGTTCCGAACGACAGTCCGATATCGTCGGTGTGCTTGGCCTGTTCAAAATCGAGCTGATACACAAAGGCGGGTGCGCCCGCTTTGGCGCGTTCTTCTGCCTCTATAACCTGCCCACGCCAACTGCGCGCGGTGGTCACGATGCGGTGGAATAAATCCGCAGGTGCCGCGTCCGGATAGCGCGATCGGAATTGCCGAACCACCCATTCGGGGTGCGCATCAATCCGCATTTCCGCGGCGACACGGCGCGCCAGATTGTCGAAATCAAGCCCAGCCAATTGCTTGGCATTCGGCGCGTAAAATGCCCGCGATTCCAGCACCGTATTCCCCAGCATCATGGGAATATCCAAGGATTGCGGCGCCGCGTCTGGCCAAAATGGATGCCGGTGCAGATGCCGCATATCGAGCACGGGCCCCATATACACGCCGCCGCCCAATATCGGATCTTGCGCCGACAAGGCAGCAACCAACTGTTCTGCCGAAACTGTTGCAGGGTCTTGGCCGTTCAGCGCGGCCTGAAACGCGGCCGCGCGCTTCTCCGCATTTAACGGGCCTGTTGCGGTTACTTGCTGGCCGCTCATGGTAATAGCCTTGTGGAACAGCCCTTTGGCTGCGGGCATTGCCATCAAAGTCGCAATTTTCGCGCCGCCGCCCGATTGGCCAAAGACCGTCACATTTTTGGGGTCACCGCCAAATTCGGCAATATGCGCCTGAATCCATTGCAGCGCGAGGATCAGGTCCAGCTGGCCCGCATTGCCGCTGTCGGGGAAACGTTCGGGCAAATATAAATAGCCAAAGGCATTGAGCCGATGATTGACGGTCACAACAACAACATCGCCATGCGTAGCCAGCGCTGCGCCGTCATTTACAGGGTCCGTGACGCTTCCCGTTGAATAGGCTCCGCCATGGAAATAGACCATGACCGGACGGGGCTGCGTTGCCTTTGCCTTCGGCGCCCACAGATTGAGGAACAGGCAATCCTCACTTGCCGGAAGGTAACGGTTGCCGGGCTGCGGACAGGCGGGCCCAAATGACGCAAAAGCACCCGCCGAGGGCGCAACAAATGGCACCGCACGCGGCGCTGCGAAGCGTTCGGCGATGCCGTATCTTATGCCTTTTAAAATGCGGAGACGTGATTGCGCTTTAGACGCATAGGTCGGCACCGCAGCGATGGCCATGGCCCCGCCCAAGACAGCCCGGCGGCTGAAATGGTTAGCGCCGAACGTCAAGATTTCCGTCGACGAACGCGTCGATGTCAGCCTGCCCAAACAAACTCGCATCACCGGGCAATGAATGTTTGAGGCATGTCAGCGCAAGGCCCGTTTTCGCCAAAGCATCGGCATCGTCGCCCGCGAAATGCGCATGCAGCACACCGGCGGCAAAAGCATCTCCTGCGCCAATGCGGTCGATAATGCCGGTGACATCAACCTCGTCAGTTTGCGCAAAGCTGTCGCGCAAATCGACACGCGCGGACAATTGGTGATGATCCGCGCTGACGAGATGCCGCGCGGTCGACGCAATCAGTTTTAACGATGGAAATGCATCAAAAGCAGCCTGTGCCGCGTCGCGCCTGCGGTCGGCACCGTCGCCGGAAAAATCCTTACCCAGCACCAAAGATATATCGCGGTGATTGCCGAACAGGATATCCGCCATGCCGATCAATTCACTCAGGATCGCGCGCGGGTTGCTGTCCCAACGTTCCCACAACATCGCGCGATAATTGCCATCGAACGAAATCGGCACGCCCAGGCGCACCGCCGCTTTGGCCGCCGCTAATGCGGCCTCGGCAGATTGGGGGCCGAGTGCCGGCGTAATACCCGACAAATGCAGCATCTGCGCATGAGCGAGCAGTTCATCCCAATCAAAATCCGCTGCCGTCGCTTGCGCGAAGCTTGAACCCAAGCGGTCATAGACGATTTCGGACGCACGAAGCCCCGCGCCCTGCGCCAGAAAATACAGACCCATGCGCCCGTCGCGTATCTGGACCTTTTTGCAGTCGACACCATGCGCGCGGATCGATGACACCGCGCCGCGCCCCAGCGCATTGTCGGGAACCGCGCTGATCATCGTCGTCGCGTGCCCCAAATGCGCAAGGCCAACGGCAACATTTGCCTCGGCACCACCAACCTGGATGTCAAAGGATGGCGACTGCATCAGCAGCTCCCGCCCCGGGGCCGTTAGCCGAATAAGCAATTCACCGAAGAAAACGACTGGCTTTGACATTACCGGACGTTAGCGCGCCAACCAGCCGCCATCAACGGCCAGAATATGGCCATTGACATAGTCGGCAGCCGAAGACGCCAAAAACACCGCCGCGCCGCCAATATCTTCGGCCCTACCCCAACGTCCCGCCGGAATGCGCTCAACGATTTGACGGTTGCGGTTTTCATCGGCTTGCAGGGCTGCCGTATTATTGGTTTCAATATAGCCCGGTGCGATGGCGTTTACATTAATGCCCTTTGCCGCCCATTCATTGGCCATCGCCTTGGTCAGACCGCCCACGCCCGATTTCGACGCGGTGTAGCTTGGCACGCGAATGCCGCCCTGAAAGGTGAGCATCGACGCGATGTTGATAATCTTGCCCGAACCTTGCGATATCATGCCTTTGGCCGCAGCCTGCGACAGGAAGAACAAGGTTTTAAGATTGGTGTCGATCACCGCATCCCAATCTTCTTCGGTAAAATCCACAGCATCATTGCGGCGGATGATCCCGGCGTTGTTCACCAAGATATCCAGCCGCCCGAACGCCGCCACTGTTTCATCAACGACGCGCGCGACAGGCTCAATAGAAGACAGGTCAGCGGTTATGTTCACAGCCTTGCGTCCATTTGCTTCGATCAAAGCCAGCGTTTCTGTTGGCGCAGAGCGACCCGCGACGGCAACATCAGCGCCTGCTTTTGACAAGGCGACGGCGATTGCCTGACCAATGCCCGTATTGGCACCCGTGACCAACGCCGTTTTGCCCGAAAGATCAAATGGCGCGGTCATATCAGGCTGCCACGCTCCGCAGATAGGCGGACATTTCTTCATCCTGCGAATTGGGATAGAAATATTCGGCGAAGCGTTCACCGGCAATCGCCGCCTTCAGCAGATCCTGATCAACCGTTTTGAGTACGGTCAGCATGTCGCGGCAAGATGCGGCCTTTACATCCTTCAATATGCCCCGGTTGGCAGCCATGAAATGCGCGCGCTCTTTGGGGTAACCCGCGCCGCCTTCATTTTCGAAAATCTTGCGATAACAATCTTGCAGGTTCAGTTCGGCCGCCCAGCCAAAGCCCTTTGCATAAGGCATCGACATCGCATTGCCGTCGTTGATCTGGCTAAACAGAAACGCATCGGTCGGGTCGATCACAAGGCCACAGAACACGCCGGGCATCGCGTTGCAGGCCAACATGGAACCCATTCCGGTGCCACAACCCGTCACGACAAAATCAGCCGCTTTGGAGTTCAGCAAAATGCCGGCGAGCAAACCGTTCATGACATAAGTCAGCGAAGCGGTATCCTCTGCGCTATACATGCCATAGTTAAAGACCTGATGGCCCAATGGCTCGGCGACTGCAGTCAGTGCATCGTTAATGATGCTGTTCTTAGCCGCTTGGCTATTTTCGGTGATCAGCGCGATCTTCATAAATATCCTTTCCCGTCAAACCCGATGGTTTGTAATCAAAATCTGCAATGAAGGTAACCGGTGTCATCTGCAAGTGCAATATCGTCATTTCATTGGCGGAGCGACCGAGCCGCGCCGTACGAGCGTCGACACAAAGGTCGATGGCTCTTGATCCTCAGGCGAGACGGATGTCGCATCGCCGATGATCTTAAGCGCCGCCGACCGGCCCATGGCAACAATGGGCCAACGCACCGTTGTCAGCGGCGGCCAAACCCGTGCGGCAATGGGCGTGTCATCGAAACCGATGATCGATAATTCTTCCGGTACGGCGATGCCCCGTGCCCGTGCCGCGAACAAAACGCCTGCGGCCATTTCGTCGTTGCACGCAAAAATTGCCGTCGGCCGCGGCTGCAAATCAAACAGGCTTTCGGCCGCAGCAATCCCGGATTCAAACGTATATTGCCCATCGGCGATCAGGCTGCGCGGCAGCTTTATTCCAGCCTCTGCCAATGCAGATTCAAACCCTTCGCGCCTGACTTGCGCCGAGTTAAAGCCATGTGGCCCGGAAATCAGGCCAATGCGGCGATGTCCCTGCGCGATGAGGTGGCGAGTCGCCTCGATCACCGCATCCCTGTCATTGGACGCCACCATATGATCGGGATCATCCAACACGGACGACCCCATGCGCACATATTTGCAGTTCACCTCGTCACACAGGCGGGCAAGGGCATCCATTTCGGAAATAGGCGGCAATAAAACGACGCCGTACAGCCGTTGCCGCACCAAAAAACTGCGCACATCGTCAAGCATGTCCGGCGAACTCCTGTCCACCGGACGGACGACCAGCTCGAAGTCTGTGTCACGCAGCGCTTCCAATATGCCTTGCTGCATGTTGAGTATCATCTGCGCATTTGGGTTGTCGTGGACAAGGCCAATCAGGAAATTGCGGCCCAACGCCAGCGCACGCGCTTGTGGATTGGGGACATATCCCGTCTCACGAATAACCGCCTCAATCTTTTCCCGCGTATCATCATGCAAGGAACCAGAGCGGTTTATGACGCGGCTAACGGTCTTTTTGGACACCCCGGCAAGCCGTGCGATATCATTAATCGTCGGCTTTGCGGCCGCCTTGCTCCGAGGTTTTGGGACGCTCTTCATATAGACTGCATAGCAAGAATTGCATGTCGATACAGCAAAAGTTGCGAACAACATCTGGCGCATCCTTGCAAATGACACCGGTTTCCCATAACAACCTCCATAACGGAATTTTCAATGAGGGACGCGGATTAAATCTGCGCAAA
This sequence comes from uncultured Sphingorhabdus sp., assembly GCA_964502655.1. Lineage (GTDB taxonomy): Bacteria > Pseudomonadota > Alphaproteobacteria > Sphingomonadales > Sphingomonadaceae > Sphingorhabdus_B. The sequence continues at coordinate 7,114 of CAZCXQ010000011.1, read as the reverse complement.
TAATCGCCCATGATAGCAACGGATATTGCCAACCAATTTGTTGCAGCGCGGCGTCACGGCCGTCATCTGCCGGAATATCCAGGCCCCATACCTGAAAGCTTGTCGGCTGCTTATGCGGTTCAGGACGCAGCAATTCATGCAACTGGTCAGTCCGTCATTGGATGGAAAGTCGGGCGCATTTTCCCGCCGCTGTCCGAAACATTTGGCGCGAACCGTCTGGCCGGGCCCATCTTTACATCACACACTTTGTCCGCAGATGCGGTGGCGTCCGGCAACATATTCACCGGCGGATTTGGCGCAGCCGAGGCCGAGTTTCTGATCAAGATCGGCTCCGACCTGCCGCTTGGCAAGCATGATTACACGCTGGACGAAGCCGAACGCCAAATCGAGGCGGTTCATGTCGGCATCGAAATTGCAAGCTCGCCATTGCCTACCATCAACGAGTTGGGGCCAGCCGTGACCGTTTCGGATTTCGGCAATAATAACGGTTTGATCATTGGCCAAGCGATACCCGACTGGCAAAATAGCAACTTTGCCGACTGGGTCGTTCGGCTGGAAATTGATGGCACCGTCGCCGGAAGTGGCTCCGCCAATAGCTTCCCCGATGGCCCACTCGGTTCCGTACGCTTTCTGCTCAACAATCTGGGTGAACGCGGTATAGCCATCAAAGCTGGCACATGGATTTCGTCGGGCGCCGTGACAGGCGTGCATCAGGTTACGGCCGGACAATCGGTACAGGCATTTTTTGACACATCATTGTTGGTAAGCTGCACAATAGAGGCCGCGCCAATCGTCTGAATATATCTATGAGAGGATGATTTATGGAGACAGCTTCAATTCCGGAACGAACCGGCCGATATCGCTGGGCCATCATCGCCCTCTTATTCTTTGCAACCACGGTCAATTATATTGACCGCACGATGCTCGGGCTGCTCGCGCCCACGCTGCAGACCGAGTTAAAGTGGAATGAGGACGATTACGGAAATATCGTCACGGCATTTCAGGCGGCATATGCGCTTGGATTTTTGTTCATGGGCTATGTCATCGACAGGTTCGGTCCAAAAATCGGTTACGCGATTGCGATTTCGATCTGGACGATAGGCCATGTCGCCCATGGCTTTGGCGGTTCGGTCGCATCGTTCATGGCCGCACGCGCTGTGCTGGGCGTCGGAGAGGCAGGCCACTTCCCGGCTGTTGTCCGTTCAAGCAGCGAATGGTTCCCGCAAAAAGAACGCGCTTATGCCATCGGCTGGGTCAATTCCGGTACAACAGTTGGTGTCATCCTAACCGCGCCGACCTTGTGGCTGTTCATGCAGGCGCTTGGCCTTGGCTGGCGCGAGACATTTATTTATTCCGGCGCCTTCGGTCTGGTGCTGCTTAGTCTTTGGCTGTGGTTGTACAGCAACCCGCGCGAAAGCGGTAAAGTCAGCGCAGGCGAGCTCAAATGGATTGAACATGATCCGCCCGAAAAGATCGAAAAAATCGGCTGGAGCCGGATCGTCCGCAAGCGCGAAGCATGGGCCTTTGCGACCGCAAAGTTTCTGACCGACCCGGTTTGGTTCCTCATGCTGTTCTGGCTGCCCAAATATTTCAGCACGACCTATGACGTCGATCTTAAGGTCGTGCTGTTGCCGATGATCCTGATGTATCTTCTGTCCGATGTCGGCAGCATTGCGGGCGGATGGTTGTCATCGCGGCTCATTCAACGCGGGCGGACACCGAATTTCGCGCGCAAGGTCACCATGATTATTGCCGGCCTATGTGTGCTCCCACTTCTCTTTGTCACGGGTGTCAGCAACATGTGGCTCGCGGTTCTGCTCATCGGCATCGCACTGGCCGGGCATCAGGCATTCTCCACCAACCTGCTGTCCATTCCGCCAGACATGTTCCCGAAACGGGCCGTGGGCAGCGTGATTGGCCTCGGCGGATTTGCCGGCGGCATTGGCGGCATGATTATGGCCAAGTCGACGGGCTTGGTTCTTGATGCAACGCAGGGCAATTACACCATCATCTTTGCGATGTGCACCACGGTGTATTTCCTCGCGGTTGCGGCCATCCATTTGCTGTCGCCGCGACTTGCAAAGGTTGAAGTGCAATAGGTCATGACGCCACGCTTCATCATTGCCAATGCGCGCGATAATGTTGCGATAGCCATTGCTGACCTTGCCGCCGGAGATGTCCTGACAAATGGGTGCATGGTCGCCGAACCTATATCGGCCGGTCATAAAGTTGCCTTGACCGCGATTGCCAGCGGCGACGCGGTTATCAAGCTTGGCCAACCCATCGGCCTTGCGTCTGAAGCCATTGCCGCAGGCGCACATGTGCATAGCCACAATTTGCATTTCGCGCGCACGGCGGCGGCCAGCGAGATCGGCGTCGACCTGCGCACACCCGAACCGATCGAGGCCAGCTTCGACGGGTTTGTTCGTGCCGATGGGCGCGTGGGTACGCGTAACTTCATCGGCATACTGACCTCAGTGAACTGTTCCGCGACGGTGGCGCGACGTATTGCGGCCCATTTCACTCCGGAACGTCTGGCCGCCTTTCCTTATGTCGACGGCGTCGTCGCCTTCACCCACCATTCGGGATGCGGTATGGCGAAGGACGGCCGCGGCATTGAAAATCTGCGTCACACCATCACGGGATACGCCACCAACCCCAACTTCGCCGGCGTCCTTTTGGTGGGGCTTGGCTGCGAAGTGAACCAAATTCAGGACATGCCCGGCTTTCGCGGGGATGCGTTGAACATTCAAGACGCGGGTGGGACTGCTGCGGCGATCAGCGCTGGCATCGAAATTGCGGAACGTCTTGTGCGCAGCGCCAACCTATGTCGCCGCCAGTCTGTCTCCGCTGCCCACCTCACCATCGGTCTGCAATGCGGTGCGTCCGACGGCTATTCCGCGATTACCGCGAACCCGGCGCTGGGTGCAGCAGTCGACCGGCTGGTAGCCGCAGGCGGCCGCGCCATCTTGTCCGAAACGCCCGAAATTTATGGCGCTGAACATCTGCTCGTGCGCCGTGCTGTATCGCCAGACGTCGCGGATACGCTCGCCGAGCGGCTTGTCTGGTGGGAGGAATATGCTGCCCGCGATGGCGCAAGCCTCGACAACAATCCATCGCCGGGGAACAAGGCAGGCGGCATCACCACCATTCTCGAAAAATCCTTGGGCGCGGTTGCCAAAGCGGGTTCAACACCGCTCAACGCGGTGATAGACTATGCCCGAACAGTGACGGCGCCCGGCCTGACGTTCATGGACTCACCGGGATATGACCCATGCTCTGCCACGGGCCAGATCGCAGGCGGCGCGCATTTGATTTTGTTTACGACGGGCCGTGGTTCGGTCTTTGGATCGATCCCGTCGCCAACCATCAAACTTGCATCCAACGCTGCCCTCGCGCGAAATATGGCGGACGACATCGACGTGGATTGCAGCGGCATATTAGACGGCGTCAGCGTCGATGACATGGGCGCGCAGATATTCGCCCGCATTCTGGAAACCGCCAGCGGCCAAAAAACGGCGTCGGAGTTGCTTGGCCTGGGCGAAAACGAATGGGTGCCGTGGATACCCGGCGCAACCTATTGAACGGAGGCGCGCTTGATCAGCGCGCCAACACGCAGCCCTTAAAAACCCATGAAGCGCACATTGCCTTCAACAGGTTCGCGCTGGCGCTCAAAAGCATTCACCGCAGCCTCTTCATCACGGTAGCCAATCGCAATGCCGCAGAAGAAAATATGCGTCTCATCCGACACGCCGATAAACTCTTTGATGAGCTTTGCGTGCATGGCGAGGAATTCTTGCGGGCATGTGTCCAAACCTTCGCCGCGCAGCAGCAGCATGATTGTTTGCAGCCACATGCCAACATCTGACCATTGCGGCGAACCCATGCGGCGATCGAAATAGCACATCAGCACCGCAGGCGCTTTGAACGACATGACATTGTTGTGCACGAATTGACTGCGCGCATCGGCGTCGGCACGGCCAATACCCATCGCCTGATACATGGACGCCCCAACTTGTTGCAGGCGCGCCTTACATTCCGGGATGACTTCGGGCTCTGACCATGAATATTCGGGCGGGTCCTGCATCGGCGATGCAAGCATCTTTGTCTGCAGCTCCGCAAGCGGCTCCCCGGTGAGGATCGTTGCCTCCCAAGGTTGGAAGTTACAACCAGAAGGCGCCCAGCGCGCGGTATCCATGACCCGATGCAACACATCCAATGGAACGGGATCGGGCTTAAACGCCCGGATGGAACGGCGGGAAAGTACGGCTTCGCTAACAGTCAGATTGTTCATACCGCGTTTCCTGCCGCGCAAGTCGCGCTTGGTCAAGCTGAAGTGGTTTATGTACTGAATAATCAGTCAGTTGTTGCACGGCTGGATTTAAGCCGGCGAGACCCAATGCGGGCCCAAATAAAGTGCATGGGGAAATGGTGCCGCCTATAGGATTCGAACCTACGACCCCCGCATTACGAATAATGCACAAACTCAGCAAAACCAGTGCTTTTATCATATAGTTGTATAGTTTGTTGTATAGTGTAAATTAGAAAAATACCATATTTTCAACATGTTGGTCGTGCTTACCCGATCATATTTTATGTGAAATTACAGGCAGATAAGTCGCAGCGTCAGTTTCCCTGATGCTATAAATCCGCGAAATATTCACGTTGTCGGGTAACACGACCCACACACGACGCTCAGTCTTCTTGGTACGCAATGGAAAGGCTTTATCACACCCATCTACCTCAACCCACGATCCCATATCATCTGAAGTATTGTAACCATTGCTGACACATGACACATTCCATTGATGCTTAAGAGGCGATCATTCATCCTGTCTGTGACAGCTGTCAGCTTTATGGCAAATATTTTGGGTCGATCTTCGTCATTACACTCGCAAAGGTTGGGTGCAACGGAGGACGCTGAAGATGATAACTTCGATTTCGATGGCTATTATGTCTCTGTATGCCGTGAAAGCTCAGAAACTCTTACACTATCCGAGATTATCAATAACAGGCTGAAAGAGCAGGAAACTGTCTATCTGGATGATAGTGCTGCCATAGAAGGCTTTCTTAAACGGGCAGGGTTAGTAAGCATCCGCTTTATTGACTGGAACGGCACAACACCGTCGTCCTCAGATATTGCCTGCCATGAGATTTCAATAAATTGGGAAAATGAAAATCCTCTGGACGGTCTTCTGGATTCATTCCGTACATGTTCAAATTTGTTGAGTTGCCCCGCATAAGTCGTGCCACCCTAGTCGGGTAACACGACCCACACATCACTTTTGCGCTTTTCTGATTGGGCGCGTTAACCCCATTTCTGAAAGCAAAGCATCCAACTCACCCGCATTGATAGCAGCAATAATCTTGTCGATTGTCGGGATAAGCTGGTCGGGTTTCCCGACAATGATAGCGCCCTTGCCCTTCTCTAGTTCAAGCACCTTGTTGCCATACCTTATCGCAAGCAGACAGTTACCTACCCCATCCTGAAACCACCAACGCTTGATGCGTTTAGGCACATCAACAAGTGCCTTAGAACCACCGTCTGTTGTCACCCAACGACGATGCATAATGTTCGGCAGAATTCCTTCACGATCAGCTTCAGCAATCAACTTTTGCTCAGCAAGTTTAGTGATGAGTTTGTTCCGTCGGTGCTGCTCGGGGCTCATCCGTTGTGTTGTCGGGAGAACCGACAGCGAAAGGCTTTTCAGGATATTCATAGTCATCGTTACATCTCCTTATTGAGATGACGATCATGCTGCCGTTGGAGCTATGATCCTAGCCTGATCCTTACCAAACATATGATACTTAGTGATAAATACACTCATCAAGGAGTGTAAAATATGGACGCACGAGAAGAATTGAAACGGTGGATTGCTATGGTGGTGCAGCTATCGTCAGAGGAAGAGAGCAAGACGATCAAGCAGGACATTGACCTGTTTCTGTCTGTGGCAGGGGAACTGTCTGGCAGATTAGCTGAGAGAAACACGGCGCTTGCGAAACAGTGTCGCTCAAGCAGCAAACCAAAGCCACCAAAGCCTGCTCCTCAGAAAGCCCAGAAGCAGCCTAAGCAAGAGCTAAGCACTGCTGATACCCCAACTTCCCAAAATCCTGCACAGGACCGTTCACAGGAGCGATCAGGACAATCGTTGCAGAAACAACAAGCTGAGCTATCACCAACTGATCAGCAACGAGCATTACGCGGATATGTTTATGGCGCTCAGAATGATGAGGTCGCATTTCGCAAAGCTGCGCAGGCAATTGCACGATGAACGACAAGCTAATCCACAGCCAAAAGCGGCTCCACGACAGTCTGTTTGAACTATATATGCAGGGTGGCTTGGAATTGTATCTTGCAGGCACTCGTCGCTTGAAGCGTGACTTAATCATAAGGCTTGAGACGAGCGCACTGACACCAAAGAAGGGTGAGATAATTCACTATTACGCGGTCAATCGTTGGGATGATGATGACGAATTTGACGAGTGGGCAAAACCTTTGGTTGCGTTAACGGCGGAAGCTGAGCGTATCTTGGGTGTGACTAATTCGCAGCTTGATCGCTGTCGTCCAACGGATGTGGTGATGCAAAGCTTCGCAGCGTTTGCAGAGATCTGACCCTGCTTTTGATATTCTGAAGTGGCTAAGAGGGTGACATGAGCTTTGAATTATTTCTGATATACCGAAACGAATACGGTGATCGCCGCAGCGGCAGCTTTCAGGCGACCGTCACCACCTTCTGAACGTCGTCAATTGGGCCGCGAGCTGACTGTCTGCTTCCGAGCCTAATCCTCCCAAAGCGGACGGCCTCCTAATGTTCCGACGGCAGTTTAGGAAGTTGCAAATGACGAACCATTTGACTAAATTGCGAGGCACGACTAAGCGAAAAGCTGTGTCTCATCTACTCGCCCGCTTGATTCTTGTTGTCGCTTTTGTCGCGAGCACGTTTCATGCGCCTGTAATTGCACATGAAGAACCGGGAACCCATCATACAGAACGTGGCGTGAGCATTAGTCATGACGCGATGGCCGACGATCACGGGGACGAAGCGCCTTCGCATGACGGCGCGGGCGACAGTCTGCACCATCATCATTGCCCGACCGCGCTCGACGCGCGCAC
>CAZCXQ010000010.1:0-26748 GCA_964502655.1 uncultured Sphingorhabdus sp. | reverse complement strand
ATAACCGTCTTCGTCGAGATAGCCGATGTCACCGGTCCGGAAGAATCCGTCAGCGGTAAACGCGTCGCGCGTCGATTGTTCGTTGTTCCAGTAACCGTTGAAATTCGCGATAGTGCGAATACCGACTTCGCCGCGTTCACCTTGCGGAAGAACATTCCCATCATCATCAAGCATTTGCACTTCGACCAAGGGCTTCGTCGCTGGCCCAGTGCTGGTGGGCTTTTCCAGATAATTATCGGTAAAGTTACCGCAGCCAACGCCGTTCGTTTCGGTGAGGCCATAACCCAGCAGCGGATAGCCCCAGCTCATTTCCTTACGGATTTTTTTGACATGATCCACGGGGCGTGGCGCTCCGCCAGCCGCGAAGGCCGTGCAGCTGGTAAGGTCATATTTGTGACGGTTCGGGTGCGTCGCGAGTTCGATGCTCATCAAGGGGACGCCGACGAAATAGCTGATGCGCTCCTTTTCGATGATGCGCATGGCTTCTTCCGCATCCCATTTCGGCATCAACACCAATTTGCGTCCAATGGCGAAGCTTTGCAGAACCAGTGGAATGGAGGCGGTAACGTGAAACAGTGGCACGTTGACCAGCGCCGATGGCTGCGCTGGCATGGCCTGCCCGGTGGACGAAAGAAGCTCGAAAAAGACGAGCGTCTGGCCAACGTAACTCATCGCGCCCTGAACGACGGCCCGGTGGTCGGATACCGCGCCCTTGGACTGCCCTGTCGAACCGGACGTGTACAAGATCGTCGCATTGTCTGTGGGTTCGAGCGCGGGCAGGGGTGTTTCTGCACTGCCCCCTTTTGAGGTCAAGACAGCGAGGCCGTCCATCGGTGCGTTATCATGACCGAATATCAATAGCTCACAACCGCCAATGTCGTGCCCTGCCAAACGCGCAGCGCGTTGTTCATCCGCGAGGACATAGCGACAGCCGACCATTCGGATACCTTCGGCCAGTTCGCCACCTTGCCACCAGCCATTGAGCAGGGTCGCAACGCCGCCGGCCATAACGATAGCCATATAGGCAATAATCCAGTTGGCCGAATTGCGCGCGGCGATCCCGACCCTGTCGCCTTTTTGAAGTTTGTGCCCTTCAACTAAGCCGCCAGCCAGCGCGCGCGCTGCGGCGTAAGTCTCGCCAAAGCTTAGGCGGATGTCGCCATCTACCAGAAATTCTTTGTCCGCGTGCGTGGCGCAAAAGAATGCCAGATAGTCGGCCATGTTGCCCGGTGCTTTCGCCAGCATGGGCAATTGCACGCCAAATTTTTCAACATAGGTTACCGTCAATGGGCCATCGTCACTCATGAGACGATTTATGGTAGCGTCGATTGCAAGGTCCAATTGGGACGGCATTTGATTCTCTCCTAAACTCTTTGTGCACCTTCTATTTCGCTCTATAGGAAAGTCAAAATATCCTGAGGAAAAACTGTGTCATTCGAGATTATTGCTACAGCCGCTAACTATATTCAGTTCACAGATCTGGGGGTTGGCCCGGTTGCGCTCGATTTGGGCTTCTTTAAGCTGCGCTGGTATTCCTTGGCCTATCTTGTAGGTATTTTGCTTGGCTATTGGTTGTTGCTAAAACTGCTGGCACGGCCGGGCGCGCCGATGTCGCGTGAGCATGCAGACGATATGATTTTGTACGCGACGCTGGGTATTATCCTGGGTGGGCGAACTGGTTATATCTTGTTCTACCAGCCGTCGATTATGGAAAATCCCATAGATGTCTTCAAACTATGGGAAGGCGGCATGTCATTGCATGGCGGCACACTTGGCACCATTTTTGCGATCTGGCTGTTGGCGCGCAAGTATAAGCTCTCTTTCCTGCGGGTTTGTGACTATATCGCCTGTTGCGTCCCCTTCGGCCTCTTCTTGGGCCGGTTGGCAAATTTCGTGAACGATGAGCTTTGGGGCCGCGTGACGGACGTCCCTTGGGCCATCGTCTTTCCAAATGGTGGCGATTTGCCGCGGCACCCAAGCCAGCTGTATGAAGCTGGGCTCGAAGGGCTTTTGATGGCGGCGATTACGTGGCCGTTGTTCTGGAAAACAGACGCACGCTATAAACCCGGCTTTCTGTTTGGCACGGCGGCTGTGGTCTATGGTCTTTCTCGTTTTACGGTCGAATTCTTCCGGGAACCTGACCAGCAATTGCAGTGGCTGGTCGAAGCAAGTGGCCTAAGCATGGGGCAGTGGTTGACCACCCCGATGATCCTAATCGGCTTGTTCCTCCTATTCACGGCAGGGGCTCGCAGGCAGCGTAACAGTGCGGCCTGACACGCAGACGACAAGCCAGCGCCTCGCGCAACAAATTGAAGCGTCGGGCCCCATCAGCGTTGCTGAATATATGCGCGTTGCGAACACCGCATATTATAGCCGCGCTGATCCTTTGGGCGCCGATGGTGACTTCATAACGGCGCCTGAGATCAGCCAGATGTTCGGCGAAATGGTCGGGATTTGGCTGAGCGATATCTGGTTGCGTCGCGGCCGTCCTTCGCCATGCTATTATGTCGAACTGGGGCCGGGCAGGGGCACGCTGGCTGCCGATGCGCTTCGGACAATGAAGCGTTTCGGATTTGCGCCAGAGGTTCATTTCGTCGAGAATAGCCCCGCTTTGCGAGAAAAGCAGCTGGCCGCTGTGCCCGCTGCCGTTTTTCATGATGATGTGGAAACGGTGCCAACCGACGCGCCATTGTTCATCGTGGCCAATGAATTTTTTGATGCGTTGCCTATAGTGCAGATGATTGCCACCAACGTTGGCTGGCAGGAGAGAGTTGTCGTTCCCGATCATGGTGCGCGGTTTGCCGCAATGCCTGGTCGGCGGTCCACGGATGCCCTCGTTCCCAAACAGTTCCGCATGGCGTCTGTCGGAAGTATTTACGAGACATGCCCGGATGCCACCGCGGTGATGCACACGCTTTCCACGCGACTGTCCGGCCAAGGCGGCGTTATGTTGACCATTGATTATGGCTATCTTGAGCCAGCACTGGGCAGCACGCTGCAGGCGGTTCAAAATCACAAATATGCGGACCCATTTTCGGATCCTGGCCATTGCGATTTGACGGCGCATGTAAATTTCCATGCCCTTGCACTCTGTGCACAAAGATCGGGCATCAACGTTGCTGGGCCATGCAATCAGGGTGTTTGGTTGTCAGCTTTGGGTATCGACCAGCGCGCCATGAGCTTGGCGCAGGCAAATCCTGATCGGGCCACAGAGATTTCCGCCGCGCGCAGCAGGCTGGTGGCGCGTGAATCCATGGGCGCGTTATTCAAAGTGATGGCGACATACGCAAAGGGCTGGCCCGAACCCGAAGGATTCGTGCGTTAGGTCAAATTGAACGGCTCAATTTGCCCATTCGGCAATCTGCGACGCCACGTCATTTGCAGCTTCGTTCAAAGCACCGCCAACAGGCGCAGCTTCAACGGCAGCAACAGGTCGACGCGCTTCAAATCTGCGTTTTTCGGTGGGGTTGCCGCGCGTGATTTTCACTGCATCAAAGACGACCACCGCTTCATTGGTCGCGGCGTCGACGCCAAATTCCATTAGGCTGCCCGAGATAAAGCGTGTGGCTTTGCCACCGGCCTCAACGTCGCTGAGCACCAGATTACCCGTTTTTGCGGAAACCGTTTCGGACAATAGTTGCTGCATCAACCGCGCCGGCTTGTCGGCCCAAAACGCATCCTTCAGATAGGCGATGCTGCTGGCGTCGATCTGGACAGGCACGCGATTTGTGTCGAGTTTGCGTGGCACTTCGGGCGTTTGTATGACCAAAACGTCAGTCGCAGATGCTGTCCGTGCGGCACCTGCCGAAACGCTGCTATTTGCCGTCAGAACGAGCATGGACGGCGGCGCTTTCGCCCCAAAGCTTACACAAGCACCGAGGCTCAGAATGAGGGGTAAGGCCAAGATACGTGCGCTGGATAATTTGCTGAACATCATTTTTGCTTCCTGCTGCCAGGTTGATAATCGGGTAATGCCGGGGCGCTGACGACGCTGCCGATGCCACCCTGATCAACTTTTTCGGTAACGGACTTCAATGAGACAGACAGTTCGCGAAGATCACGCGCCAATTGCGTAACCTCGGGCAATGTCTGCGTATTTAGCGTTTCGATTGCCGGATTGGCGTTGTTTAATGTCGTTTCCAGCGCAGCCAGACTGCCATTGGCGGAACGCAGAGTTTTGCGCAATTCTTCCATCATGGGTCGACCGTCACTGTCTAGCAGCCGGTTGGTTGATCCGGCCACTTTGGTAATTTCGTCAACCGCCAGCCCGGCCTTTTGCAAGGTGAGACGCGATTCTTGAATCGCTGCGCGCAAGTCTGGTGCTTGGGTCGCAAGGGTGCCCGACAGATTTTCCACATTATCCAATATCTGCTCAATGGACTGTTGGTTTTTGTCCGACAAAATGTTCGTCAACCGTTCGGTCAGCGTAGATAGTCGCTCCAGCAACAATGGTGCGTTGTTCAACAATTCGCCCAATGCACCTGGCTTTGTCGGTATGACGGGTACGCCAGTCGGACACGCTGATTTCGGGTTTGATTCCGGGCAGCGTAGTGGCGGCGCGCCCTTGACGGCACCATCAAGCTGAATCTCGGATACGCCGGTAAATCCTACCCCGTTGATGGTTGCCACGGTTCCCAGAAGAATCGGAACCGAATCCTTGATTGTAATGCGGACGCGGACGAAATCTGGGTCGGGTTCCCATAGCTCAATCCGCTCGATTTCACCGACCGGTACGCCTTTGAACGACACGCCGGATCCCTTGGCAAGCCCGTTCACCGACTGTTGGAAGAATATGTCATATTCTTTCTTGTCGCCTTCACCAGCGCGTGACAGCCAAACGGTGAATGCAGCGAGCAACGCCACAAGAAGAAGCGTGATAGCACCCACCATCACATAGTTGGATTTGGTCTCCATTTTACTGTCCTATGACCTTCCTAGCTGATGTAATTCTGGTTGTGGGTTATTGTTGCGCTTGTCATGACCGCGACGTGCTGCGCGCCCGCGTGGTCCGCTAAAATATTCGTTGATCCATGGGTGATCGATGGCCAACAACTCCTCAATCGCGCCGACCGCGATGACCTTCTGGTCCGCAAGGACTGCGACACGGTCACAAATTGCGTAGAGCGTGTCTAGATCGTGCGTAATCAGGAATACAGTCAGGCCGAGCGTTTCTTTCAAATCCCGCGTGAGATTGTCGAAATTTGCAGCGCCGATGGGATCGAGCCCAGCCGTTGGCTCGTCTAAAAACAGAAGCTCCGGGTCCATCGCCAAGGCCCGCGCCAGGCCCGCGCGCTTGCGCATACCGCCGGAAAGCTCGGATGGAAATTTATGGGCTGCATCGGCAGGAAGCCCGCTGAGATAGATTTTATAATGCGCGATTTCGTCGAGCAATGCCTTGCTGAAATCGGGATAGAATTCGCGCAGCGGGACCTGCACATTCTCCGCCACCGTCAACGTTGAAAACAACGCGCCGCCTTGAAACAACACGCCCCATCGCCGCCGCACGTCGGTGGCTTCGTCCTCTTCCTTGCCGATCATGCCTTCGTCAAAAACGCGGATTTCGCCAGCGGCAGGCTCTTGCAGCCCAATGATCGACCGCATGAGCACGGACTTGCCCGTACCCGACCCACCCACGACGCCAAGAATCTCGCCACGGCGTACCTCGAGATTTAAACCTTGGTGAATGACCTGTTCGCCAAAGCTGTTGCAAAGGCCTTTCACGGAAATGATGTTTGGCTGGTCCATCGTTTAATCCCAGCCAATTTCGCTAAAGAATATGGCAAAAAATGCGTCGAGAACGATGACGAGGAAAATAGCCTGTACAACGGCAGCTGTCGTCTTCAGTCCGACCTGTTCAGCATTGCCATGCACCTGCATGCCTTGGAAGCAGCCCGCCATGGCAATGATTGCGCCAAAGACAGGCGCTTTAATGATGCCAATCCAGAAATCGGTCATTGGCGTTACTTCGCGCAGCCGCTGCACAAAGGTGGCGGGTGGAATTTCGAGAACGACCCAGCACAAAATGCCTCCGCCGATAATCGCCATCAACGATGCGTAGACGCCCAATAAGGGCATCATCATGACTGCCGCAATTACCCGTGGAACAACCAAGGCTTCGGCTGGCACGACACCTATGGTGCGCATCGCGTCAATTTCTTCCGTGATCTTCATGGTGCCGATTTGCGCAGCGAAGGCTGAGCCCGACCGACCGGCGACCATGATCGCGGTCATCAAGATTCCCAGTTCACGAAATGTAAGCCGTCCAATCAGGTTGATGGTGAACACCTCTGCACCAAATTGCCGTAACTGAACCGCGCCTTGTTGCGCGATGACGATACCGATCAGAAAGCTCATCAGGCCAATGATGCCCAATGCACGCACACCGACCATGTCGAAATGTTGGACCACCGCATGCCAGCGAAAACGGCCGGGGTTCATCGCGAGTATGAACGACGCCTTCACAACTTGGCCGACAAAGCCGAGAAATCGCAACAGCGTTGTAAAGCCTATGACAACACCATGCCCCACTTCTGCCAAGAACCGGTCAAACGATGGCGGATGTGGTCGTGGCGTGATGTCTGCTTGATCCGCCCCACCGACAGCTTGAAGCAGGCGACTGGCGCCTTTATCCGCGCCGATGATTTCTGCGCCGGATTCTTTCGCCGTGCGGTGCACAACCCACGCGCCGACGGTGTCCATATGCTCAACCGCGCTGAGATCAATTTTTTGCACATCGGCAGACAAACCGCGCAAACGGTCGTCGACATCGCCGATCAAGGCTATGGTAAAGCTGCCCGATAAACGGAGGATCTGCCCGCCATCGGACAGGTCTTCTTGCAAGAACTCTGCAGGGTTAGCCATAGCCATATAACTGACGTATAAAGGGAACTATCACAAGCCTGTAGACTTTTTCCATTATATTATGCCTGTAGCAGATGATGACTGATGCCAAACCAACGCTTCTTGCCATATATGATATGGACAAGACCGTCACGCGACGTGCCACCTATAATGGGTTCCTCCTGCATATGGCATTTAACAAGTCACCGTGGCGATTGTTCCTTTCACCGCTTTTACCGATTGGACTGGCATTATACGCGCTGAAGCTGTGGGACCGGGCCCGGTTAAAGCAGTTTTCGCAGACATTGCTTATCGGCCACCGCGTTCCAAGGGCCAGATTTGCCAAATATCTGGAAAGTCATGCGGACATTGTGGTGGGCAAAAATGTCTATCCGCAGTTGCTCGCGCGTGTGGCTGAAGAAAAAGCGGCGGGCTATCGCCATGTCATGGCAACGGCGTCATATCGGCTATATGTCGACGCGATTGCAAAGCGGCTTGGTTTTGATGATGTCATCGCGACTGACCTTTCCACCGACAGCACCGGTCATGTTTTGGCACGCATTGACGGGCATAACTGTTACGATGCGGCAAAGCTTGAGCTGGTCAAAGGCTGGATGCAAACGCATGGCTTGACGCGCGAAAACTGCCACATCCGTGCGTATTCAGACCACGTGTCCGATGCCCCGCTGCTCAGCTATGCCGATGAGCCCTTCGCCACCAATCCGCACGGACCGCTTGCGCGCCTTGCGGCGACCAAGGGTTGGCCCATATTGGATTGGCGCGACCCTCAAACCTGAGCCAACGCCTGTTCGAAGTCGGCGATTAGATCGTCTGCGTCTTCGATGCCGATGGAAATGCGCACGAGATTATCTGTGATGCCCAGGGCATCCTTGCGGTCTTGTGGCACTGATAAATGGGTCATTGCAGCCGGATGGCTTGCGAGTGTTTCTGTCCCGCCAAGGCTAACCGCCAGTTTTGCGATCCTGAGCGCGTCGAGGAATTTGAAGCTTTCGGCTTCGCCGCCTTTGATAAAGAGCGAGAAGGTCGATCCTGCGCCCGTGCAGTGACGGTTGAAAATATCCTGCTGCCGCGGGTCGTCGATCATCCCCAAATAACCCAGCCCTTCCACCTTTGGATGCGCCTTCAAATAAGCGCAGACCTTCGCCGCATTTTCACCCGCGCGCGTCATACGCAGCTCAAGCGTTTCAAGGCTGCGCAAAAGCATCCACGCGGTGTTGGGATCGCAAATGGTCCCGATAACATTGCGCATCGGGCGCATGATATTGATGAGGTCCTGATTGCCTGACACACCGCCGGCCACCAGGTCAGAGTGGCCACCTGCATATTTGGTCAAGCTATAGACCACAAGCTCTGCGCCTTGTTTGATCGGCTGCTGCCACAAGGGACCCAAAAAGGTGTTATCGATAGCAATAGCGGGCTTTTGATCACCAGCGAACGCTGCATCACGTGCGGCGCGAACCGCCTCTACATCAACCAGCGCGTTGGTCGGGTTGGCCGGGCTCTCCAGATACACCAACGCAACTTTGCCGCCCTTTTCTGCAGCCAACGCCTTTGCACGATCAAGGATCGTATCGATTTCCGCGCGCGTTGCGCCGGCCGGAAAGTCGAGGAAGCTAACGCCGAAGCGTGACAATATGCGTGCGATTAACGTTTCGGTCGCGGCATATAGTGGCCCAGAATGGACGATGACGTCATTCTGGCTGACCAAGGCCAGCAACATGGTTGCGATAGCGGACATGCCGCTGGAAAACACAAGGCTGTCGTCCGCTTCATCCCAAACCGCCAACCGGTCTTCCAATATCTCCTGATTGGGACCGTTAAAACGTGAATATACCAAGCCATCGGCAGGTCCTTCGCGCTTGCCAGTGATATGTTCAAAGAACTTTTTTCCCGCCGCCGCGCTTTCAAATGCAAAGGTCGATGTCAGAAAAATGGGCGGCTTTAAGGCGCCTTCGGAGAGGGTTGGATCATAGCCGTGCCCCATCATCAGGGTCGACGGTTTCAAATTCCGTCCGCCAATAGTTTCGATATCCGCCTTGGGTTTGCGGCGTGCGACGGGGGTAGCAATGGGGGGTGTGCTGTGATCGGTCATGGGAATCTCCTATGGACCGCAGCATAACAATATTCGTTTCAATTGAAACTACATTGCGTGGTTAGTCTTGCTTAGTCTTCCGTGATTAAGCTCGTATCGCGCGTTTCAGGAAGCATCAGATACGCAATCACCGTCGCACCGACGCAAATCGCGACATACCAGAAAAACCCGGTTTCGTTGCCCGTACTTTTGAACCACAAAGCGACATATTCCAGCGTCCCGGCAAATATCGTGTTCCCCACCGCATAAGGAAACGCAACACCCAGTGCGCGGATATGGGCTGGAAACAGCTCAGCTTTAACCATGGCATTGTTGGCGGTATATCCGCCGTGCAGTGTAATCGGGATCAATATCAGCGCCAACGCGACGATGGGCGATGTGGCTTGGCCAACCAGCGTATAGATGGGCACCGCGGCCAACGCGACCCCTGCGCCTGCGATGAGCAGCAGCGGCTTGCGTCCAAAGCGGTCGGCCAGCATCCCGGCAATGGGCTGCAGACAGAAGGACCAAATCAACACGCCTGCGATGATCAACGTCGCGGTTTGCTTTTCGAAACCTGCGGTGTTGATCAGATATTTCAGCATATAGGTGGTGAAAGCATAAGAGGCGAGGCCGCCGCCACCCGACATCACCGCGACCAATATGCAGGATCGTTTGTGGTCACGCCAAAGCAACTTCAGCGATGAATGTTCGCGTTTATGGTCAATATTGGTGAACGATTTTGTTTCAGACATCGTCCGGCGCAAAAGATAGACGCACAAGGCCAGCATTGACCCAATCACGAATGGTATGCGCCAGCCCCAATCGCCCATTTGCGCCTCGCTCAATAGCGCTTGTAAGATCAGGGCGACCAAAATGGCAAGCAACTGCCCGCCGCTGAGCGTTGCATATTGGAAACTCGACCAAAAGCCGCGCCGCGCCGCCGGGGCCATTTCCGACAAATAGGTTGCACTTGACCCATATTCCCCGCCAACCGACAGCCCTTGGACCATCCGTGCGATGACCAAGATGGTCGGCGCAACAACCCCGGCCTGCGCATAGGTCGGCGCAAAGGCAATGGCGAGTGAACCGCCCGCCATTAATAAAACGGATAAAGTAAGCCCGGCCTTTCGGCCATGCTTGTCGCCGTAAATACCCATCACCCAGGCACCGATTGGACGCATCAGAAAACCAGCCGCAAAGATTGCAGCTGTGTTGAGCAACTGGGCTGTCAAATCGCCTTCAGGGAAAAATAAGGGTGCAAAATAAATGCTGAATGTCGCGTAGGCGAACCAGTCATACCATTCGACCAGATTCCCCGCCGAACCGCCGATTATCGATTTAAACCGTTGCCGCGTTATGCCCTGTTCAGCCATCATCATTGCCCCATATTCCAATCACCGACATTTGTCCGCCATAGCCTGGTTCACTGCGGTGGCAGCTGCGCCGATAGCTGAAAAAGCGGTCTGGCTGGCTGTAGGTATCCTGCCCCATGCACTCGACCGTCGCGATGCCGGCGGCGGCAAGACGCGCCGCAACATAGCCTTCGATATCGAACTGATAATGATCCGCTCTGCCATCGCGGAAAAACCGCGCATTTTCCGGGTTGGCATCGGCAAAACGTTCAAAGAAACCTGAATCAACCTCATAGCTTTTTTGTGCGATGCATGGGCCGATCGCGCAGGCTATCCGCTCGCGCTGTGCGCCCAGTGCTTCCATTGCCAATATCGTGTTTTCATTGACGCCTGTGAATGCGCCCTTCCATCCCGAATGTGCTGCACCAACGACACCGGCTTGCCTGTCTGCAAATAACACCGGCACGCAATCCGCGGTTTGGACAGCAAGCAGGATATTCGGCCTATCCGTCACCAGCGCATCGGCCTTGGGCGGGTCGTCTTGGTCAATGGGGCCAGTAACGGTGACCACGTCGGGCGAATGGATTTGGTACACGCGCGCAAGTGCTGCCCCGGGCATCACAGCAGCAACCGCACGCCGCCGGTTTTCGATGACATGGTCGCGCGCATCGTCCGAACCAAGGCTGCAGTTCAGCCCTGCATAAATACCGGTGGAAACACCGCCAACGCGGCCAAGGAACCCGTGCGCAATGTCACCCAGTAATTTTGACTTGATAACGTCGACGGTCACGTGGCGTGGTTCCTCCCTATATGCTTAATTGCAATTGCGGTGCTTGACGGCAAGCCATTAGATTGCGAACCCACGCCGATGCACCGTCACATGCTCATATTTGGAATGGGGTACACCGCCTCGCGTCTCGCCGACAGCCTTCGCGAAAGCGGCTGGCACGTCACCGGAACGCGGCGGATGAGCGGCGGCGACGCGATTGCCTTTGACGATGAAGCGGCCGTCTGTGCCGCAATCGAAAACGCCACACATATCTTGTCGAGCGTTCCACCCAATGGTGAGGGCGGCGACCCCGTGCTTGTGAAATATGGCGACAGAATTGCAGGTGGTGACGCCTCCTGGCTGGGCTATTTGTCCTCAACGGGCGTATATGGCGACACGGGCGGTGCATGGGTCGACGAGAGCGCGGCTATTGGTGAGGGGCGCCGAACTGCGCGCGCCGACGCCGACCTTGCGTGGCAGGCCTTGCGCCAGGACGTGGCTGTCTTTCGCTTGCCCGGCATCTACGGCCCGGGTCGATCTGCGTTGGAACGGGTCGCAGATGGCAAAGCGCACCGGATCGATATGCCCGCGCAAATCTTTAGCCGTGTGCATGTTGATGACATTGTTAGCGCAGTCATGGCCGCATGTGATGGGCCCGCTGGCGTGTATAACATTGCCGATGATGTACCCGCGTCGCAAAATGATGTCATCGAATATGCGTGCGATCTTTTGGGGCACGATTGGCCGCCGCTGATGACGTTGGACGGGGCAGGGCTGTCGCCTATGGCCCGCGGATTCTATGCCGAAAACCGGCGTGTTTCAAATATGAAGGCGAAACGGCTGCTGGGATGGACGCCGAAATATGCGGATTACCGGCGGGGCCTCAGCGCATTATTGGCTGCGCGCGCAATAACATAGAATTGGGCTGCCGCCTTGCGGGGCTGGAAACATTTTGACGGGTGAGAGGCAAGGCATTCACCTAACCGCCGTCAGCGCCCTAAGCCTTGCGCGTCTGCATTGCGACGACGAGGCCAACCATCACCAGTGCGCCACCCGCCAGCGCCAATGTCGACCAGACATAGCCTTCGAATATCGTCGACAGGATCATCGCAAGGACCGGAATGACCACGCCCGTGTAAGCAGCCTTGCCGGGACCAATGTCACGGATGAGGCGAAAATAAAGCGGGAAGGTTACGACCGAACCGATGATGCTGAGATACAGCACACCGCCAATATATCCGGGACGCATGTCGATGACGGGTGGACCATCCATGACGAACGCAAAGGCCGCATTGGCCAAGCTGGCCCAGAACATTGACCACGCCAATATCGTGATCGTTGGGTATCGTGCGACCTTTGGCGTCACCTGAAGCACATTGGAGACCGATGCCGTAGCAACGGCACATATCACCAGAAATAGCCCAAGCAGTGCATCGGTCCCGCCCATAGGGGCAGCGCGGTATTCCTGCAGCATCAACAACCCGACGCCGACGCAGGCAATCGCTGAGCCTAATATGAACGCTCCGCCGATTGGCCGTCCAAGCCAATATTTTGCCAGCACCGCATTGGGCACAATCAACAGCGCGAAGACCACTGCGACCAATCCCGACGTGATATAATGTTCAGCGGCATAGACAAAATTGTAGTTCATCCCGAATTGCATCACGCCAAGCAGGATGGTCCAACCGACCATTGGCCGATCTATCTTCACCGGCTGGCGCATCACGATGACTAGGATGAACATAGCGATGGTGGCCACAATCATGCGATAGGCCACAGACCAGGTCTGCGGCACTGTGCCCAATTGATCGCGGATGACCAGCCAGGTCGATCCCCAGATGAGCGACGTCACCATAAAGGGTATCCATACCCGTGGCGCCAGAAATCCGGGCTCTACGACGCTCTCCCCCCCGGTCGTGCTCATAATGCAGCGATCGCGCGGGCCAGCGGGGCGACGTCGGTCTCGGTATGTTGCCAACTGGTGACGAGCCGCGCAGCACCCCAGTTTTCGTCGGCATCACCCCAGTCGTAAAAATCAAAACCTTGCGCCCGTAACGCTGCCGCTTCAGCGGGCGTGAGGCGCAAAAATATCTCATTGGCTTGGACCGGATACAGCAATCGTTCGGCAGCCGCATCCGCAATGATCTGCGCCGCTGCGTTGGCGGAACGCGCATTGGTCAGCCACAGATCATTTTCCAGCATTGCCAACAATTGCGCCGCAAGGAAGCGTCCCTTGGACTGCAAATGCCCGGCCCGCTTGCGCCGATAGCGCGCCGCGTCGGCGAGCGCCGGGTCAAAATAGACCAACGCCTCTGCCCCCATGCCGCCATTTTTGACGAAGCCGAAACTCAACACATCGACGCCCGCTTTGACTGTTACATCGGCTGGTGCACAGCCCAAAGTCGCCACTGCATTGGCAAAACGCGCGCCGTCCATATGCAGGCCAAGGCCGCGATTATGGCACAATGCACCAAGGGCCGCGACTTCGGCAGGGCTGTAGACCATGCCATATTCGGTTGCGTTGGTAATCGACAATGCCGCCGCTTGCACCTGATGCACATCGTTGCGAATGCCGTTCAGACACGCCTCGACGGTTTCAGGCGTCACCTTGGCGCCGTCACCTTCGACGAGCATCAGCTTCGCACCAGCGGTGTAGAAACCCGGCGCGCCGCATTCATCAACCTCAATATGGGCTTCACGGTGGCAAATGACGCCCTGATGCGGCTGAACCAGCGATGCAAGCGCGAGGCAATTGGCGCTTGTACCCGTTGCCACCCAAAGCACCGCGACATCGCGGCCGAACACAGCGGAGAATGCGGCATCAAGCTGCGCGCTCCATCGGTCACCATCATATGCGGTGTCGATATGGTTGGCATCGGCCATGGCTTGCATGACAGCGGGGTGCACCGGGGCGGCATTGTCAGAGAAGAAACGCATGACCATCCGCATGGCGGGAAAACCCGCCTGTCGTCAAGCGCTTAGCGGACTTGCATCGCGCCAATATACAGCTTCAACATGCTGTGGGGGAACATATCATAAGGGAATATCCCGACTTCCTTCATGCCTACCCATCCGTGAGACGGCCTGCTTTCACATCGCGTGGCACGTTGGACTTGATCCTTGCATCGCGGCCAGCCAATGTCGGTGCATAATATGATTGGGGGAAGCATGATGGCAACGCGCGTGATATCTGGATTGGCCCTGCTTGCGGCCATGTTTGGGCCAGCCACTGCAACACTGTCTGCGCCTATCGTCATGAACGAGACTGAGGCACAGGCACCCGCGCTTCCGCCTATATTGAACGCCCGTGAAAGGGCCGCGACCGAAAACCGCATTTTAGCCGCGCGGTTGGATACGATCATTCCTGCCATCATGCGCGAACAGGGCATTGATATGTGGCTGTTGGTCGCGCGTGAATATTTTGAAGAGCCTGTGGTCGCGTCGATGCTGGATGCAGAGAATATGCATGCGCGGCGCCGCACAATACTAATTTTCCATGATCCCGGTAACGGAAAGCCAATCGAGCGTCTGACGGTTAGCCGTTATGGGCTTGGCGGTCTATTTGCGCCGGCTTGGGACCCAAATAAGCAGCCTGATCAGTGGCAAGCGGCCGCAGACATAATCGCCGCGCGCGATCCGGCCAAAATTGCGATTAACACGTCGGACCTGTATCAATTCGCCGACGGCATGACGCTCAGCCAATATGAAAAATTTACAGGCGTGTTGCCCGCACCTTTGCGGTCGCGGATCGTCAGCGGCGAAGCGCTGGCCATCCGGTGGCTTGAAACGCGGACGCCGGCGGAGATGGAAATTTACCCCAACGTCCTGCGCACTGCCCATGCGATCATTGCCGAAGCATTTTCGCGTGCCGTGATCACCCCGGGGGTGACAACGGCGGAGCAGGTGCAGTGGTGGTATCGTGACCGGCTGCTTCAGCTTGGCCTCGAACCATGGTTCCATCCTTCGGTCGCCATCCAGCGGGCAGGGACAAAGGGCATGTTGGAAGGCGACGAGGTCATTCAACTCGGCGACCTACTATGGACAGATTTTGGCATCAATTATCTGCGGCTCAGCACCGATACGCAGCATCTTGCCTATGTCCTGAAACCCGGCGAGCGCGATGCGCCTGCTGGCCTCAGACAGGGGCTGGCAAACAGCAACCGGGTGCAGGATATACTGAGACGCCACTTTGCAGTCGGACGCAGCGGGAATGCCGCCTTGGCACTGGCGCGGGCAGAAGCCGTGGCGGTCAGGCTTGATCCGTCGATTTATACGCACCCGATTGGCTTGCATGGTCATGGCGCCGGGCCGTCCATTGGCTTTTGGGATAACCAAAACGCCGACCCGCGTGGAAGCGGGGTGATCAACGCCAATACAGCATGGTCCATCGAGCTTACAACTTATGCCGCCGTTCCCGAATGGGGCGGGCAACGCGTGGATTTTCGCAGCGAAGAGAATGCTTTTTTTGACGGTAAGACTGTGCGTTTTATCGATGGGCGCCAAACTGAAATCACGCTGATCGCTTCAGAACCATAACCCTGCCGGTTCCGGCTTACCACAGACCGTCGTTACTTCGCCCCGGCTCGGCCCATTGCCAGCCTTATGCAACCTTCGTTCATCTTGTGAATTCTACCCATTGCAGAGTTCAAACAAGGAGAACGATTGTGAAGAAGATGATATTTGCACTGGCGGCCACCATGCTGGTTGTTCCCGCCGCCGGCGTTCTCGCTGCCGATCAATTTGCCGTTTCTTCGGCCAAGCCCGCATACAAAGCTGATATCTCGTACCAAAACCGCGAAAATTTCCGCAGCTGGCGCGGGAAGGACGGACGCATATATTGCCGCCGCAAAGACGGCACAACTGGCTTAGTTATCGGCGCTGCAGTGGGCGGCATTGCGGGTAACAAGATTGCCGGCCGTGGTGATAAAACTGTTGGTACGATTATCGGTGCAGCTGGCGGCGCTTTGCTTGGGCGCGAAATCGACAAGGGCAAACGCCGCTGCAGATAAGCGCGCAGCAGAAGCGTTACGGCCGCGGCACGCCATGCTCGGGCCAGCCCATCCGCTTCTTCTCGGCAGCCACCATTGCCGCGACGTCCGCGAGTAGCCGCTTGGCATCATAGACGATACCGTCCTTCACGGTGTAGCTGACGCCGCCGACGCGCTCCAGCTTTTGGGTTTGCTCGTTCAACCGCAGCGTCCCTGTTCCGTACAGCGTCTTAAAGTTCTGAAGCGGGTTTTCTTTCACGATGACGAGGTCCGCAAGCTTGCCTATCCGGACCATCCCGATGGGGGGATCGGTAATCCCTTTAGGCTCGTAAAGCGTCTGCGCGCCATTCATCGTTGCCGCGCGGATCACTTGGTGCGGGTTGAAGCCTGCTTCCTGCAGCATTTCCAACTCTTCAGGAAAGCCGAAGCCGTAGGTTTTAAAGATGAAGCCACTGTCCGTGCCGGTCGTCACCCGGCCGCCGATATTTTTATAATCATTCACCAGCCGCATGTAGCGCGCGTAGAAATTGCGCCATTGTGTCTCTTGCTTGGTTGTCCAGTCGAAGAAGTAAGAGCCGTGGTTCTCGCGCGATGATTGGAAGAAGTCCCAAAGCTGCGGCATTGTGTATTCATTGTGCCAGTCAGCGTTGCGTGCCCGCATCAGGTCGCGCGAGGCCGCGTAAATGGTCATAGTGGGATCAAAGGTGACCCCCTGGTCCTTTTGCGCCTTTAGATAGTCGTTCCATTCCTTGGAGCCCGGCTCGTAGATGTCGTCCCAAATGTCCGCGACTTCCGCGAAGCGATATTGTTCGTCATTGAAACTGTAATCGGTGGAATAATCCTGAATCGCACCATTTTTCAGGAGCGATTCCATGTGGCCGTAAAAGTGGGTCACCGTGCCGAGCCCAGCCTCACCCGCCTGCCGCGCATTCATCATCGCGACCCCTGTTTGCGTAAGGTGCGCTGTGGTGCCAAGCCCCAGCCTTTTTGCCTCATCGATCGCAGCTTTGAATATCTCGGGTCCCTCGGTCGGACCGATCCCGAACTTTATGCCGTCGATATTGTTCTTCGCGGCCCAGCGGACCCACTCGCGCGCTTGCTGCGGCGTTCTCACCGGCCCCTTATCCCAGCCTTGGCCGAGGCGCTGGTAATCAAAGATGCGAGGGGCAACAATTTCGTTGCGTGCGGAACGAGCCTTCTCGACAGTTGAGACGTTCCAAGGAGCCAGATTTACACCCCGCACCGACGTCACCCCGTGGGCCAGCCACAGCTTATAGGAATAGCCAAGGTCGGGCGCTTTGTCGGCCGAACTGCCGTGGACATGGGTGTCGATGAAGCCCGGCAGCACCCACATGCCGGCGGCATCTATTTCATGGTCGAAGTCACGGGGCTCACGCCCTTGCTTCATCGGCAGCCCGGGCGTGCCTGCGTCTAATATCTCCGCGATCCGATTGTTCTCAACAACGATGTCGACCGGTCCGCGCGGCGGCGCACCGGTGCCGTCAATCAGCATCGCGCCGCGGATGACCATTTTGCGGAACGGCCCTGCACCTTCGCCGACCGCCCGTGCGGGTGCCGGGTTCGCGCCCGCCCGTGGTTTTACCGCCTCAACCTTCTGCGGGGCTGGGGATTGGGCAAATGCCGGGGAAGCCACGCACATAGCGGCCGAAATCAAGCCGGCAGCCAGCCGTAAGTTAGAAAAAACACGCATCATCTTATCCCCCGCCAATAAGCCTAGATTGGCTCCTGCATGGGCGCAGCATAGCGGTGTCTCCGACAGCCGAAAAGGGACTTTAATGGATCGAAGGTAGACACCGGCCCTTCGCCGGATGAACATCCGCTCCCTACTGTGGCGACGCGACAGCAGCCGATTCGCTCTGATCGCTTCGATAAAGCGAGCGAAAATTGCGTTCGCTCAACATGTCATCGCGGATTTTGAACGTAGATCAAACACATTTGGTCGCTGCGAATACACAATTGGTCGCACCCGGGCGATTGCAATGCAATTAAAAATTGTCACAAAATGTAACTTATTTCGCAATCGTTTCCCGCATCTATATAGTGTTGGAAATGCGCATAAATTCATTTTCTAAAAAACTGTAAATAAACTAAAAAATCGACAATAATACATCCCCATGGCCTACGTTAACTTCAAATGAACGTGATTGACTCGCCATATTTTGAGTTCATATTTGGATTATTGGAAAGAGCTAGGAAAATGAGTCGCTTCAGGGCCCTCAATTTACCTCTTAGCGCGAAGGGTCGCTAGCGTTCGGACGCATAAAAATTGCGCCGCAGTTAGAATCTTTGCGAGGTTATAAAATGTATCGGTATTTTCGTGCCAAAGCCGCGTCTGCGGCGCTACTGTGTTGCGTCATGTGTGCCGGAGAGGCGCGTGCTTCGGACTTGGTATACACGCCGCAAAATCCGTCCTTTGGCGGTAATCCGTTTAACTCGGCACATTTGCTTGGCGTTGCCAATGCGATAAACAACTATAAAGATCCGACCGCGCTCGACGCCAGCAATCCAGCCAATCAATTTCTCCGCACTATCCAAAGCCGGCTGCTCTCAGCGGTAGCAACGCAGATCACCGATCTGATCTTCGGCGAGAATGCCCAAGAATCCGGCGTCATCCGGTTTGGTGATCAAGAAATAAGCTTCGTGCGGGGGATCGATTCCGTCACACTGGTCATCACCAACTTCACCGATGGCTCGGTTACCGAGATCGTGGTGCCGCTGCTCAATAGTGGGGGCCGGTAATGTCGTTCCGACACAATATGATATTGGCATTGGCCGCGACTGGCTTGAGTGGTTGCGCCGTACATAATCCCGATGTTTGGGAAGCACCCAAATATTTGAAGTCCTCTCCCGTGCGTGACAAGCTGGGAAGCTTGCCGCCGCCAGGACAAAGACTGCCCATCGCAGTATACGGATTTACCGATCAAACTGGGCAATTTAAGCCATCCGACACCGTTCAAACGCTGTCGCGGGCCGTCACCCAAGGTGCCACATCCATTCTGGTCAAAACACTCCAGGACACGGGCAACCGGAACTGGTTTCAGGTGGTCGAGCGCGAGCGGCTGGATAATGTTCTGCGCGAACGTGCCGTTATCCGAGAAATGCGCGCCAGCTATCTTGGCGAAAAGCAACTTAACACCGATGCTTTGCCGCCACTACTGTTTGCCGGCGTTCTGCTGGAAGGCGGCATCATCAGCTACGATAGCAACACCAAAACCGGCGGATCCGGCGCGCGCTTTTTGGGTATTGGGGGCAGCACCCAATATCGCGAGGATACCGTCACCATCTATCTCCGCGCTGTCAGCGTAAAGACCGGCGAAGTGCTCTCCACCGTATCGGTACGCAAATCAATCGCCGCAGTTTCGGTAGGTGCAAACGCGTTCCGTTTTGTTGATTTCAAAGAGCTTTTGGAACTTGAAACCGGCATAACGTATAATGAACCCGACCAAATCGCGTTAAGTCAGGCGATCGAGAAAGCCGTCTATGCCCTCATCATGGAAGGCGCCTTAACCAATCTTTGGTGCCTTTCTACCGATGCCGAAAGCAGCGCGAAGCTGCTGCAAGAATATATCGCTGAGCGTGATAGTATCAAACAGCCGGCAGAACTTCCCAAAATGCCGAATGGCATGTCCGTGACCGGCGCGTGCAACGGCAACAAGGCCGCTCTTTCAGTTCAGTCACCGCAGCGCAATCCGACGGCGTCAAAACCGGTCGCGGTCAGTCGCGCCGTGCCGCCCCCAAGCAATTCCGCAGGTTCAACAACAAGGGGAATGGAAGCGAATTAAATAGGCCCGCCAGCACCCAAGAATTGCGTCCTTAGTGCTGACGGACCCAGAGTGTGGATATAACCCACGAGGCAAATTTGCCTCATCGGGTAGCTGAACGCAAGCGATTTGCGTCAGCTCGGGCAGTCACCCTGTATCCACCACATTTCAACGGCCAAATGCCGCGTTAATCCGGCCGATTGCGCGGTTCGCGGCCAATCGTCGGCGCACCTGCGCTGGGAAGTGATGGAGCAAGACAGCCATGCGTATCGCAGTTTGTGGACTCGTACTGACAATGATCGCCCAACCCGTTGGCGGGCTGGACAAATGTGCACGCGCTTGTGCCGCACCCCAATTGAGGACAGCGCCGCCACGGTTGGTCATGGCCGTCGGCGCGCACATTATACAACGGGTTACAACCAAGGCACCAACGCTGCCGTCCCCGCCAAAAGCTTCCGCTGGACGATTAGCCGCTGTCGCCTCCGCTGCGCCGCAGATTGAAATTCTAAAATTTGAACATCCGGCGATGCGCCCCCAAGATGTGCTGGGCGGCGATCGAGATCGTCCCTTCCCAGCGACGGCGTCTCCCGCATTGACCGATGGCCTCAATGCGCAAGCAATTCGCATCAAGCCGAGCGTCGACACGGGCATATACCCTGCACGACAAGCAAAATCGCCCCAGCAAATCGCGCAGGACGCATGGGATGCGCGGCAACAGCTGGCTTATGTCGCGCCCATCGCGCCGACAGAATTTGCATATAGTCCGATTCACGACATCGCGCCCGGCGAACTGAAAACGGTTCCGGGCTCAGCGAGCTTGAACGGCGTCGAACCAGACAATGAGCAACAGCCGGGCGCTGACGCCATTCAGACAATTCAAAACAAAAGGTCGCAGGCTTCGTCCGTTCCAACAGTGGGACAACGGGGGAGCTTTAATTGAAGTGCGTAGGAGTACCACCGGTCGGATGGTCCTGCCGGGGGCGTTTAGAAAAGGAGATAAGTCATGAAAAAGTTATTATTGTCCACTGTTGCAGCCTTGGCGCTTGCAACCCCCGCGCTGGCCGACAATTCGGTCAGCACGGTTACCCAAACCGGCGCATCGAACGGTGCAACCGTTGACCAGACGGGATCGATTTTGGGCGGCGATTCACTCGTCGACCAGAGCGGTAATGGCAATACAGCAGATGTGTCGCAGTCGGATGACGGCAGCGGTGCATCGTCACCGATGAATTTCTCGGACATCTTGCAATCAGGTGACAATAACAGCGCCACCTTGACGCAGGACACATCGACGCTCCAGATTTCATCGAACTCGCTTATTGACCAATCTGGCGACGATAACGTGGCAGATGTAACCCAACTGGACGATTGGCAGAGCTCAACCGTACTACAGTCGAGCGATGGCAACACGGCGACCGTTCAGCAGGGCGATGCTGCACTGGCACTGACCGACGATAGCTATGGCAATACGTCCAACGTGCTCCAGGCCGGTACAGGTGGTCACAGCGCCAATGTGTTGCAAGCTGGCATTTTCAACACCAGCAACATTCAGCAGACCGGTGACGGTGCGATTGCAGATGTTTCACAGACGGGAAATTTGAATTTCTCCCAAGTGTATCAGTCTGACTCGGGCGATGTCGCCAACGTTGATCAGAGCGGTGACAACAACTTCTCGTTAATCAATCAGGAAGGCACCGATGTCCTTGCCGAGGTTTCGCAAAGCGGTGACGACAATAGCAGCTCGATCGACCAATCATCGCCCGGCGGTGTGCGTCCAGTCGATTCAGATGTGTTTGTCGATCAGGCTGGCGATGCCAATGACTCGATCGTTCTGCAGCGTGGCAATCAGGCTCTGACGACTGTTATTCAAACCGGTGACGCCAACACGTCCGAAGTTTGGAATTACGGCAACCGTTCGGAATCATATGTCAATATGCGTGCAGGAGCTGACAACAACACGGTGTTTATCGAACAGCGTGGTGAGGACAGCTATGCTGAAGTCGATAATTTTGGCAGCAACAATGCGGCTGAAATCTATCAACGTGAAGACAGCCCACCAACTGAGAATTTCTTTGCTCAGATCTGGCAGGACGGCGACAGCAACACAGCCCTGATTGATCAGGACGGCAATGATCACAGCGCGTTGAGCCACCAGTTTGGTGACAATAATGCGTCGACGATCATGCAGACGGGTACGTTCAATTCGGCCCACGTCGATCAGCTGAGTAACTCCAATGTGTCGATGGTCACACAAGCCGGCACGGGCAACTCGGTTTATGTAGCGCAATGATGACAAGGACCGGGGCAGCTTCGGCTGCCCCGTTTCGTTCTTCCCTCCAAGAAGAAGGTATCAGCCATGAAAAGGTTTTTCCTAACAACCGTCGCAACGCTTGCACTGGCAGTGCCAGCATTTGCCGACAATTCGACCAGTACCGTCTCTCAGACCGGTAGCGGTAATGCCGCCGACGTCAATCAAACCGCCTCGATTGCCGGGGCCTATTCGCTTGTGGATCAATCTGGATCAAACAACCAAGCTTTTGTCGTACAGACGGATGATGGGAGTGATTTTGCCGCGAGTGCCCCGCCCATAAACGCGTCCACGATTATCCAATCGGGCGACGGGAACGTTGCCAGCCTGACGCAGGACACATCGACGTTGCAGCTCTTGTCCGTTTCGTACATCGAACAGATTGGCGACAACAACAATGCCAGCGTCATCCAATATGACGATGCGCAGAACTCTTCGATCACGCAGGTGAGCGACCTGAATAGCGCCAATGTCACGCAAGGTGATCAGACGTTGGCATTGACCGATGAAAGCTATGGCAACAGCAGCTCAATCCTTCAGGATGGCGTTGGCGGGCATTTTGCCGAGGTAACGCAGTCCGGTCTTCAGAATGATTCCACCATTGCGCAATTTGGTGAAGGCAACACCATTTACGTGGCGCAACTGGGCGATTTCAATGCGTCATTTGCGACCCAGGATGGCAGCGGCCAATATGCGGAAATAACGCAAACAGGTGATGGCAACTTGTCGGAATTGTTCCAGCTTGGCAGCGGGCATGAGGCCTATCTGTTGCAGGCAGGTAACAATAATTATTCGTTGATCGACCAATCCGGGACCAACAACTGGGCGTCGGTATCGCAAAGCGGCAACAATAATTCGTCAACCGTGGTTCAGTCGGGAACCGGCAACAGCGCGAATGTTTCGCAGTAAAACACGCGGGCGAGAGCAACGCTCTCGCCGCTTTTTTGGAGAAACGATCATGCGAAATATATGGGTTCCGGCGATCATGATGTTGGCGACAATATCGACCGCACATGCGCAATCGGCGACTGCCGTGCACATGTCAGGCGAAAGCCAAGTTGTTAATATTGACCAATCGATGGCGTCGTCTGCTGCTGTCTTTGTCGAACAGATCGGACAGCTTAACCGTGCCAACGTCAAACAGTCGGGGGTAGCTGATGATGCAATCATCCTTTCTGACGGCCAAAGCCAGAACCATTCCGTCACGCAAAGCGGCCAATCGGCGAACATGACATCGATTAGCAGTGTCGGGCTGTCCAACCGCTCCACGATATTGCAACATGGTGTAGCCGGCGTGAATGACCTATTTTTGCTTCAGGCCGGCAACAACAATATTGCCGACCTACAGCAGAATGTCATCGGCGGGTTGAACAGCATCAAACTGGTGCAGAACGGCAATGACAATGTCGCTGCGTTGGCGCAAAACGGTTCGGATAACAGCATCGATCTCACGCAAAACGGAGATGCCAATGGCGCAGCGGTTACGCAGACGGGAACTGGTCTTGGTTTTGTGTTAACACAAAATGGTGGCGCGCAGATCATTGTGACCCAGACCAGTCCGGGAGGCTAAAATGTTGCTGGCGTGCATCCTGATCGCAATGGCGGCCGCAGCTCCGTCTGCGCCGCAAACGTCGATTGTGTATATCGAACAGATTGGCGTTGCTGCCCGAAAAAGAATGGAAGCGCCCCGTCAAATTCCCATAAAGCCGGAGGATCAGCGCCGCCCCGTTGCATTGAATCAACTGCCGTCCAACCTGCAGCAGTCCAAAGATGCTAATGAAAGCGAGCTTGCGTCCAAATCTTCACCCGAAGCGTCGTTAACCGCAGACGTGCTGCGCGCATGGAACCAGATCAGGGAACGCGGACAGACCCCCACCCCCGACTTGATCGCACGCGAAATCGGCCCTGACCGCCTTGCGGAGTTTCTGGCAACAAGCGCCGGCGCGGCAAGTGTTCTGGCCACAGGAATAGCCCCGGACAGGCAAGAGGCGAGCGATCTGCCGCCACCAGCGCCGGACCAAGCAAAGTAACATGGTTATATGGGATCACATTTTGATGACCTTAGCCGCGACCGCGTCGGTCCCATCCCAATCGAACGATCAGCCGCTGCAGCTTCATTTGACGACGCAAGGCGAATTTGTTGAATTCGAAGTTGTAGGTGCAAGCGATACGGCCATCATATGCAGCTATGAACTTGAGGTCCAAGGCGACTCTGTTACCCGAACCAAAGGCGTCGCGCATTTGGCGGCGGGCAAGCGCATCATATTGTCGAAAGTCCGCGTGCGCCAACAAAATGGCTGGAGCGCCACATTGTCCGTTCAAGGAGACGCAACGTACAAGATCGTCAAAACGTCAGCGTGAATAATGCAGATTGAGGCGCGTTAAGCCTTGCGCCAATGGCAGGCGCGGTGCTTCCGGCCGATTTGCGCACGTGCGCTATCGGCGTAATTCCTCACGTCTATGGCCCCCGCCCGGCAAAGGCGAATCGCGCCAACAGTGCGGGCGTTGAATTGTCCAAATATGTTTTAAAAAGCGTCCATCTGTTGCGATCAAATAGGTCCAGCTTCGCAAAGTTACCCCGCCCCCGGGGCCAGCCATAGCGGCAGACGTTACCTCTGCGACATGATATTTGGGGACTTTATGCGAAAAACAGATCCTCCCATATAAGGGATTATCGGTCAGGCATTTTGATGAGTGACTTCACCCAATGCGCCGATGAACTGGTCGGTGCATCGTTCCCAATCGAAACTCTTTGCATATGCAACAGCATCGTCTTTGCGCACACTAAGCGCGTTCCGAATGGCACAGGACAGGTGGTCGCTTAAAGATCCGATCGGTCGTGGCAATTCGGACCAGGGACCGCGACCATCCGGACCGATAATATCCAAAGGACCAGCGACGGGGAATGCAGCGACCGGAAGTCCGGATGCCAACGCTTCGATCATCACCAAACCAAATGTATCGGTTCGACTTGGAAACACAAAAACGTCTGCGCTGGCATAGGCGCTTGCCAGTTCAGTTCCCTTGAGCGTTCCCAGAAAAACGGCATTGGGATATTTTATCCTTAATTCAGACAAAGCAGGTCCGTCGCCTATAACGACCTTACTGCCTGCGACCTCCGCAGATAGAAACGCCTCCAGATTTTTCTCCACTGAAACACGGCCCACGGAAATCATGATGGGTTTGGGTAGGTTTGCCAACCGGGGATGGTCGGGCTGATCTCCATGAAAAAGGCTATGGTCGATGCCGCGTGACCATAAGCGGGTATTGGGGATGCCCCGCACTGAAAGCTCATCCATAAGACCCCTTGTCGCGGTCAGGACGGCACGAGATGGCTTGTGGAACATCCGCATAATTGGCCAAAACCACTCAGCCGATAGCCCCGTTCGTACAGCGAGATAATCCGGAAAGCGGGTATGAAATGCCGAGGTAAAGGGCACGTCATGCGCAAGGCACCATGCCCGTGCGCTCCAACCAATTGGGCCTTCGGTCGCGATATGGACAATGTCCGGAGCCATGGCATGTAAAGCCTTACGCACGCCAAAGCGGGGTGCCAGCGCAAGGCGGATTTCCGCATAGCCGGGGCAGGGAATGGTCGTGAACCGGTCCGGTGCGATCACTTCGACCGTATGTCCGCGCGATTTCAGCCGGTTGACCGTTTCGGTCATCGTCCGGACAACGCCGTTGACTTGGGGCAGCCAAGCGTCCGTTGCGATTGCGATCCTCATGCGGGAACCGAAGCCCGCTTTTCAGCCGCTTTCCGGACATGCGCAGCCCAATCGATAATCGCCATGGACCCGTCCTTCGTCTCGGTCAACGCGGTGCAGCTTTCGACCCAGTCGCCGTCATTATAATATGTAATCGATCCAAACTGCCGGATTTCGGCAGAATGGATGTGACCGCACACAACGCCCTGAACACCGCGATGCGCGGCCTCGCGCGCCACCACCTCTTCATATTGCCCGATAAACTGCACTGCGTTTTTGACACGCATTTTCAGATAGGATGAAAGCGACCAATACGGCATGTTCAACCTGCGGCGTACCGCGTTGAGAACGACGTTGGCTTTCAACAACAAGGTATATGCTTGATCACCCAAGAAGGCGAGCCAGCGGGCATAAAGCACGATGCCGTCAAAGGCATCGCCGTGCGTTACAAGCAAGGCACGTCCGTCGGCTGTCTCGTGGATCGCCTCCAACTGCACCTCGACCCCGCCAAAGCTCAGGCCTGCATAATCACGGAACATTTCGTCATGGTTGCCGGGAATATAGACGACGCGGGTCCCGCGATGCGCCATTTTCAACACCCGTCTGATGACCTCATTGTGCTGGTCGGGCCAATACCAACCCTTGCGCAAACGCCAGCCATCGACAATGTCGCCGACCAGATAAAGCGTCTCACATTCGATAGAATGCAGAAAATCGCTCAGCAGTCCCGCCTGGCACCCTGCTGTCCCCAAATGCACATCAGAAATCCACACCGTGCGAAACCGCATCTTTGGTTGGTAGCTTTTGGGCTCGGGCTTATCGAACCATGAAGGCAGTTTTGGACCTTTTCCATCGCTTTTAAAAAGCAGGCTGTCGCTTAATTCAGTGGTTGTCATATTGGCCATCC